>CAYMAE010000104.1:0-1608 GCA_964388375.1 uncultured Ruminiclostridium sp. | reverse complement strand
TATTGCATGTATTATTGATAATATTATAACATATAGTCTGAGCCGGAGTTGCCGCTTCTTTATGCATTTCTTCCCCTTATCGAGCTTCATTATGATGTGCCATAATACCCGAAGGGTGTCATGCCTAATATCCTTATGCTAACTTATGGAGTTACATAATGATTTGCCATAATATCGTTAACAAAAATTTTATCATAGAAGGTCAACCTCTATATTTATTCTTTTTAAAAACCCAACAATTATTTTACACTAACTGGGATTTTAAAAAGAGCACCTATAATAGATGCCCTTAAATTCATTGGAAAATCCTGAATCTATTCCGATCCAGCTGGTTGAATTATACTGGAAAGGTTCTCATACCACAGAGTTATATCATAGAAATAATCTAACTCAGAAATTCTTTAGCCAAATTAAATAATTAACCTTATTTATTTCGATGTAGTAATTTTAGCTTGAATTTTCGGATTCTTGCCATATATCTGCTCGTGTATATAATCCCTACAACTAGTACGCCGAAAACTAGACCAAGCATAAAGCTGGCAATGTTATCATACATCTGGATCTCAGTTAACCCTCGGATTTCCAAAAACATATTTATACCGAGAGCAATTAATCCGGCAATAAATATATAGCAAAGCCTTTTAGATAAAAGTAGCTTCTCATTATTACCATACTCTGCTGCCTTCATTAATGATTCTTCTGTTTTCTTGTCCACCATATCCTCCTCTTGCTCTCCATCCAAGAGCTCTCCAATACTAATATCAAAGAGTTTAGCCATTTCAATAACCAAACTGAGATCTGGCATATTTACTCCATTCTCCCATCGAGAAATGCTTCGATTAGATACTCCTAGACTTTCAGCCAATTGTTCCTGTGTGAGGTCTTTCTCCTTGCGTAATTCCTTAATAAATAGTCCGATTTTAGTTTGGTCCATTTTATGGCCACCTCCTCTGTACTTATAGGATATCTTTTATGATCAGAGAATAACACGACACAGAGTGAGAAAATGATGTCTTGGCGTGGACAATTGTGTCGTAGTGTAAAAATTTAGGGTAGCTTTATTCACTTTAATCTATTTTTAAAAACTTTGAAGCTCATCATAATAGCTTTCAAACGCAAAATGCTTCACCATCTTCTTTCAGAAAAACCCGATCGGACAGACCAATAAACAAATCCGGCGCCATTGTATGAATAGGTATTATCTGCTTTGGCTCCAGACCTGTAATTACCCTGAAAATATCGGATACGGTGGCGTGTCCGCTGGTGTGCAGTATGTCTGCTGTAAATCCTGATCTATACAAATAATCTTCAAATTCCTTTTGATATTCGCTGTCACGGTATCCGTTCCATAGCGAATACACAAACAATCCGTTATTAAGACCAGCGATCTCGATATCCATTCGCATTGAAGGGCGAACAGCCATAATAACTTTATTTTGGACCGTCTTCAGCTTATCTTTTGGGATATAAAAAGGAGAAAACCGCTTAGCATATTTTTCGCCAATCTTATTAAAAATTTTTTGCGTAAGCCAATATGGGTAGAATACCTTAATATTTGATGTAATCAATCTCTCTTTGAGATGTAACATGATTAATTGCAGCATAGTA
>CAYMAE010000103.1:0-1652 GCA_964388375.1 uncultured Ruminiclostridium sp. | reverse complement strand
TCTATTTTTTTATATTGTAAATATATAGATACAAACAGGCTGATAATATGAATAAACAAAGCCCCCCGAGTGAGATAAGGCTTCATCTGCATGTCAAACAGATAGTTGTCCGCATATACTGTACCATTGACAGAATCAGGAGGCTAAATAATGAATAAATGGCTAACAAGCTTGAAAACCAACACACCCCAAGAGGGTTTTGAATTGGCCATAAAGCTTTCACAAAAGGGTGTGCAGTATACGCAGCCGTCGGAAGCGGTCCGCAATAAGCTACGACCAAAATACTCAAGAGACGCTAACAGCTTGATCTTCGTTTCACAAGTAATCGCCATCAATTTTAATACGGTGGCTGCCGCCAACAATTATTGGAAATAATTTTAAACACTCTACAACATTGCGTTGTAGAGTGTTTAAAATTACTTTTCTCTTCTGTTTTTACCCAGCTTCTCAGGCTTTTTCTTCGATTTACCCGATGAAGATCTAGAAGCCTTACTTCTTGAGCTAGATTTTCTCCTTAAAGCTCTGTCACTAGGCTTAACGGTTGTATTCATTAATGGATATGGATTATCTTTATTCTCTGGAATTGTTTTTCCTATTAGCTTCTGAATATCCCTAAGTAATGCCTTTTCTCTACTATCACAAAATGATATTGCAATTCCACCAAGTCCTGCTCTCCCAGTACGTCCAATTCTATGAATGTAAGTCTCTGGTACTTCAGGCAAGTCAAAATTGATAACATGAGAAAGTTCATTTATATCTAATCCACGTGCTGCAATATCAGTTGCAACCAATATTCTTGTTTTTCTTTTCTTAAAGTTACTCAAAGCAATCTGTCTTGCATTTTGTGACTTATTTCCGTGAATTGCCTGTGCTGAAAGTCCTTCCTTAATAAGAGACTGGACTATTTTGTCTGCTCCATACTTTGTCCTTGAAAATACTAGCGCAGTTTCCACAGTTTTATCCCTTAGTATATTTATTAGCAGTTTCACTTTATTTCCCTTATCAACAAAGCATACCTCTTGCTTTATTATATCAACAGTAGATACAACTGGAGTTATCTTGATTTTTACTGGATTTTTCAGTATGGCGTCGGTTAGCTTTGCTATTTGATATGGCATAGTTGCAGAGAAACACATTGTTTGTCTTTCCTGCGGAAGATATGTGATGATCTTTCTTACATCGGTGATCATACCCATATCCAGCATCATGTCAGCTTCATCCAGAACAAAATATTTAACCTGTTTTAAACTAATAAATTTTTGCCTTATTAGATCCAATAGTCTTCCTGGAGTTGCAACTAAAATGTCAATTCCCCGTAACAGACCCTTTGTCTGAGGATGTTGTGATACCCCTCCAAAGATAGCCAATGTCTTTAGATTCAGATTGGTTCCATATGTCCTAAAGCTTTCTCCAATTTGAATAGCCAGCTCTCGTGTTGGTGCTACTATGAGCGCTTTTATTTGTCGTCGTCCCTGTGTTGCTCTTTGTTCATAGGATAATCCCTGCAATATCGGAATTGCAAATGCTGCCGTCTTTCCAGTACCAGTCTGAGCACATCCTAATAAATCATGTCCTTCAAGCAAACGAGGTATTGCCATTTCCTGAATTGGCGTTGGATTTGTATACCCTTCAGATTTTAAAGCCTTCTGAAT
>CAYMAE010000102.1:0-1711 GCA_964388375.1 uncultured Ruminiclostridium sp. | reverse complement strand
ATCTTTTCAAGCTTTGCATCAGCTTCTGAACGGCCTTTTTCTCTTAGCTCTTCTACCTTAATCTTGGACATTTCAAAAATGCTTTCTTCCATATTTTTTAGTTCTTCAACCGTACCCATCTGTATTTTCTCAGTCTGGGCATGCCCTTGGTCAACAAGACCTTGCGCCTCATGCTCTATTTCTATTATCTTTTTAATTGCATCTTCCATTTTTTCACCGTCCCATGTTATATGCTTTACAAAGCCATCTATATCTATAGTATCCCTTTAATAAAGTCCTTTCAAGGATAATATCCTTCAATTTATTTTAGTTTTTTCATCTTAATTTAGGTAATAATTAAATAAATACTATTGCATAATTATACAATTCTATGTATAATTATTTAAAGTTGAAAATAGGAGGCGGTTTTTTATGACGCTAAATGAAATAATCGCATTGGATAAAAAATATTTTATGAACACGTTCGGAGATAGACTACCCGTATTCTTTACAAAAGGTGAAGGAATTAAACTATGGGATCAAAACGGAAAGCTTTATTATGATTTTCTGGCAGGAATCGCCGTTAACGCTCTTGGACATTCACACCCAGCATTGGTTAACGCTATTACTGAACAGGCCCAAAAGCTGATTCATTGCTCCAATTATTACTATATTGAGTCGCAAGCAAAGCTGGCACAGCTTATTGTGGAAAATTCCTGCTGCGACAAGGTATTCTTTGCCAATAGTGGAGCTGAGGCAAACGAGGGCGCCATAAAACTTGCTAGGCTGTACTTTAGAAAAAAGGGGCTTACCGAAAAATATGAAATCATAACTTTAGAAAAATCATTTCATGGTAGAACACTAGCTACTATAGCCGCTACAGGACAGGAAAAATATCAGAAAGACTACTGCCCTCTCACCCCCAAATTCTTAAGTGTGCCAATGAACGATATTAATGCGTTCAACAATGCTATAACCGATTATACTTGTGCAGTTATGCTTGAGCCAATACAAGGAGAAAGCGGTGTTAATCCTGCAAATGTAGACTATCTTAAGCAAGTTCGTAAGCTTTGTGATGATAAGGGTATCTTGCTTATTTTTGATGAAGTACAGTGCGGCCTTGGAAGGACTGGTAAAATGTTCGGCTATGAACATTATGGCGTAGAGCCTGATATATTTACATTAGCAAAAGCGTTAGGTGGCGGTTTCCCAATTGGCGCCCTTTGCGCTAAGGAACCTTTTGCATCTGCCTTCGAGCCAGGCGATCATGGCTCTACCTTTGGCGGCAATCCTTTGGCTTGTAGTGCTGGATACGCAGCGCTTTCGACTATTATTAATGATAAACTTTGTGAAAACTCAGCCTCCATGGGTGAATACTTCATGGACGAGCTCAATAAGCTTAAAGAAAAGCATCCCATCATCATTGAGGTTCGTGGTAAAGGCCTAATGATAGGCGTTGAACTCTCCGAGCCTAAAGTTGAAGAAGTGAAACTTAAGTTATTTGATGCAGGCTATCTAATTGGTGCTGTGGGAAGCAATACTATCCGTATGCTACCGCCACTAATTATAAACAAAGATGATATTGATGACTTTATTGTCGCTTTGGATAAGATATTGACAGCCTGATTAGTCGTATTGGTGGAATGATGTCACCAAACTTGCATTCATGTTTGGTGACATTTCTGCGTGCATATAGCTGATGCAAGGTTTCTCACGGAAATAAGCCGGCATC
>CAYMAE010000101.1:0-1761 GCA_964388375.1 uncultured Ruminiclostridium sp. | reverse complement strand
ATCAATCTCTTGGAATCACTTTAATAGTAACCTTACTTCCTCCGCCTAATCGAAGAAGTAGATTTTTAATGTACTCCATGGTATATTGTTTCCCATTAACATCAATACAAACATCGGACCATCCCCAAGAAACGGTTCCTGTAAGCCCATTGCCGGCTAACAAGCTTCTGGCATGCTCTTCATCGTCTTCAAGCGCATATAAAAGCCTCCTGTTTACCTCATTTATGTTGAAATAATCTGGTTCAAAAATCCGACCTCCTGTGTCCTTTTCAGCCCATGCAAGCATCTCTTCCCTTTCAGGATTTTGTTTGTCTGTAATAGTGTCAAGAAATCTCTCGTATCCGAACGTACCCCCGACATCTTCAGGTGGCCTGTGTCTTGCTCCGCTCAGACACTCGGGGATGCTGTTCTTTTTAGTATCTTTTAATCTTTTTTCAATAATAATACCATGCTCCCATGAGTCTCCAAAATCATATTCATATACACAATTATCATTATTATCAAACAATTCATTAATTATCGTTGTGTTTGTGTCGAGTTCAGTAATATCTTCCCCATATAGATCTCCGGGTGCAAAACTATCATCAGGAATAGCAACTACGGTTGTAGCAAATCGAAAGTTATGCAGATGGTAATCAAGCCACCCAAATGATGCCTGAATAATCTGATGCAACTGCCGGAAGGTTATCCCCCCCGGAATTCTCAATCTTCTCCACACCGTAGGTTTTATGTCATTAATTGTTATTTTGATTTGATATGCCATCTTTATTCCCTTCCATGTAATCTTCCTGCTGTTATATTCCACAGCATTTTTTATATTTCTTGCCGCTGCCACATGGGCAAGCTTCATTTCTGCCGACTTTATAATTGATGTTTTGGTCTGGATTAACTACTCTCTTAATGATACTGGAATAGATACTTTCTTTTTCTTTTTGTTTCTTATTTTTTTTATTGCTAATCTTTTTTTCAAGTGCTTTATATTTTTCTTCCTCATCGGAATCATGATAGAGGTCAAGAAGCCTTTCTTCTAAATCTTCTTTGTCTCTTAATCCAGGTATGGTTAATGCCTTAAACAATATCTCCTCGCCTCTTTTGTAGTCGGCATCCTGTTTCTTAAACAACCAATATTGGTCTGACCAGCCTATCCAACCCCAGCCCCACTCAGGATCTGCTTTCAGATAATCCCGAAACAGCATTTCACCCTTTTCTTTATTACCCATAATAAAGTAAGTTTCTGCCACTGACCTTTTAGCATTTTCGATAAAAAGCGTATTATCAACATATTTCTGTGCTTCTTCATTTAACTGAATTCTAATGTTCCCATAAACATTGATTGCCTGAATATCATCCGTATTAGAAATTGCATTAAATAGTAAGTCTTCAAAATCGTTAATCCAGTTGGTTATATATTGATTCCCATTAAAAACTCTATCAAATGCACGGAACTTCTCTATTGATTCCTTTGCCATTGCATCCATAAGACTATTCCACGCTCCAAGCCAGGCCCTTGTAGCTTCTGCAGGATTGTCATCAATAAAGTATTTATAGCCTAGCTGCATTTCTGAATCAAGAGCACGATACTCTGGATTGACCGGTTCTGGGTCTACCCCAACGTACTTACTACTATAAATGATATATGGTATTCTATTAAACCCTTCGTGAGTATTCAAATTATCACTTCCTTACCAGCTTTCATTAAAAGGCTGGATATTTGTTTCATTAACTGTACATCTAAATAATACCACTAAAATATGATAAACC
>CAYMAE010000100.1:0-1785 GCA_964388375.1 uncultured Ruminiclostridium sp. | reverse complement strand
TTCTCTGAAAACTATATCTATGATGATGCTGGAAGACTTTGTGAAATTACAGGCAGCCCATCTATCTTAGGAAATGGGAAAAAGCACGGGGTTCAGAACACCCTAAAAATGGAATATGACAATCGCGGTAACCTGATAAAAACATCCCTTGGTGACTATGTTATTTCACAGTATACATTTAATTCTGCAAACAAGCTTGAAGAGGTAACAAACTGGAAGAATGTTCAGACTTCATTTGTTTATGACGGTTTAGGAAGAAGAGTAAGCGAAACTGTTCAGATAGGAACAATGAAGAGTAAGGAGGTCTTAAAACTCTTTAAAGATATAGAGAATAAGCTAAAACACGATGATTTCAGTTCAATTTCAAAGTACTTTAAGGACTATGATAATGAATGTGATGGTTTCGGTAAAGGTCTTAATTCTTATACAAAAACCTTTACAATGGATATTGCTAGTCCATATAATAATCTTATAGGGATAGAGAGTGCTTCAAAGAGTTCAAAGTTTGTCTTTGGGTATGATGTAATAAGCATTACCGATCAAGTTATTAAGAACAAAGGTAGTAAAAATAAAGGTAGTAAGAACCGGTTCGGTTCGAAAAGTTCAGAGCAGAAAAATTACTACTTACAGGACGAGCTAGGTAGCCCTATCAGACTGGTTGATGGCAAAGGCAAGACTACTGAAAGATATCGTTATGATGAATTTGGAACTCCAATAAGTCCGAAAATGGCTTTAGGATTGAATAAATCATCAAATCCATTTGGATTTACCGGGTATCAATACGATACAACAACAGGACTGTATTTTGCACAGGCAAGGTATTTTGATTCTGGAGTTGGTAGGTTTGTTAGTGAGGATATACTCAAAGGTAAAATAGCAGAACCAATGAGCATAAATAGATACAATTACTGTATATTAAATCCGGTTAACTATATTGATATTGATGGTAAAGATGCTATTTGGTTAACGAGTAAAGACATGGTTAGAAGGGGCCCTATTTCCTTAGGACATACAAGCCTTTTGTTGCAAGATGCTGAAGGGAACTGGCATTACTTTTTCTATGCAAGTAATGCTGTTCTAGTTGAAAAAGTAGAGGATTTAAATGCATTAAAGAGCCTATCAAATTTGAACGATTACCTTGATGAAACAGGTGAGCGTAGTTATACAAGTAGTACATACATAGCAGGTGATTTTACGGCTTCATTAGCTCATGTAGATATATTAAGGAAAGAATATGATGAATATGTGGAAAAGAGGTTTTACGAAACAGGGAAGTGGGAACTTGATAATCCCTACTATGATGTGCTATCTAATAACTGCACAACTGAAAGCTGGGAGGCTCTAATGCTTGGAAAATTAAATGACGGGACTTTGGTTAAGCATTTTGCTATAGAGCGTGACAGAAATTTTTTATATAGCGGTTTTCTACTATATCCATCTATCATACCTAATAATAACCAGCCTAAGGTAGATTTTTTGTTTAAAAATAGTGATTTTACATTAGAAGACTATAAGAAAACAATAAATGAAATACTTCGAAGAGAGCAAAATTATTATGATAATTTAAACTGGTTCGAAAGGCTATTCTTTAATTCAATTTGTAAGAATCAGATAAACTTAGATAAAAAGCTACTACCAGTAGACACATGTAATTAATCTATTATCCTAGCTAGGAAGAATAAACAATGTTCTTAGCCGGGATATTCCATATTATGTTGGTTTGCAAATAAATATTAATTAGCAGGGCGGTGATTATGAATGGTAATTAATAAGATAAAAGTTTTT
>CAYMAE010000099.1:0-1811 GCA_964388375.1 uncultured Ruminiclostridium sp. | reverse complement strand
GGAAATTCTATTGTAAAATTATCAGGACCATATCCCCATATCAAGGAGTTTTTTAACAGTGGTAAGGTTCTAGACCAAATATAACCTCGCCCCGAGCCTAACTTTTCGCGTCCTTCAAATCCTAGCACTGCTGGTTTTTCGATATTTTTAATTAATTCGCCATGGAGCCCCACTAATTTAAATGTCTTATCAGGCATAGCATATATCTGAAAAACAGCGTATTGGGTGTAGCTCTTTATTAATGAGTCTTCAATAATTAAATAACGATAAGCATCCTTGTATTTTTCATCTTTAAAGGTTACTACATAATCTTTTTTTCTCTCTCTGATTGCTGTTTCAAGCACATTATGGTTTTCATCATAATATACTAATTCGCCTTCCTGGCTAATCTTAATATTAAGCGTCTCAGTCCCACTCACTATGGAAACAGTATTATCCTCAAAGATAATATCCTTTAAGTCAAAAAAGGGTATTTCTGCGCCTATTTCATTCTTTATTGTTGTTTGCAATTTATCAATTATCGCCCCACCCATAGCAAAATTAGCCCCAAAGAATCCAACTATTAAAGCTACACCAATAGAAATAGATAGTATCTTCTTTTTAAAAATAGCTTTACGGAATATAATCAATGCTAATATAGCAGAGAATATCACTCCCACAACTCCCGCAGCCGATTTACTACCATACAAACTTATCAGTAAAACCACCATCAAAAGCCCTGCACCTATTTTCATATATATCTTCTTGAAATTTAACAGAGCAACAAATGCAATAGGTAGTAGCAGTGCCACATAGCTGCCCACATAGTTGGGATTGGCTAATGTTGCATAAACATTTGATTCTTCAAATACAAACTCCAGGCCTTCTCTATTCTCATGGTAGGCCTGAGGTAGAATAAGTTTCTTGCCAAAGTCTGTTCTAAATATATCCATATTAAAGAACTGAAATGTACCTATAAGAGCAATAATGGTGGCAGATATGAGAAGCGCTCCTAAAAGAAACTTTATCTGAGATTCATCCTTTACAAGGTTAAAGGTAATTACAAATAAAGCTAGGTAGCTTAATAAAACCCACATTCCTTCATAGCGGCCTACAAACCCATTTAAGGCCACCTCGGGATAATCAGATGTAATGGTAGATAGAATTATTAGAGCTGCATATGTAATAACTGGAATGTAAATAAAACTCTTTTTAAACTCAAAACCTTTTATTGTTAAATACACAAGGAAGAACACTATGGCAAGTATAGTTCCTATAATAATCCATTGGCTTTTTATGGCGTTAAAAAAATCAGGGTGGACCTCTCCACCAAGCCAGTTTTCTATTTCAATGTCGGTAAGCTCAATAACCTTCATGTAAACAAGTAAAGGAATAACAGATATTACAAAGGCAATGGGTAGCAAGCTAAACTTGCTTGACTTCTCTTTATATAGTTGTCTATGTTTTTTAGACATTTTTAATGACTCCATTTATTTCTATAATGATATACTAACCTAGTTTTGTATACATTTTATCACATTATCAATACACCTTAAAGTGAAAGAATTTAAGTTTGTGTAACAAAGGTGGTATGTATTGTCAGTTCACTACATGTCCGTTTGACGCTTCTCCTCTAGCTCGGCCTTCAATAGAGCCACTTCCTGAACGAGTCTTTTTGTTCGGCTTGCTTGCCTTGATACAGCTATAGTTAATACGAATACCATAAGAAGCAGCAAAAATATAATACATAAAAATAGCGCATTTGAGGCTACCTCAACCTCGAGAATCTTTGCCACGGCGTACACTGTTTGAGGAAAAACCGACATGATTAT
>CAYMAE010000098.1:0-1844 GCA_964388375.1 uncultured Ruminiclostridium sp. | reverse complement strand
TTTGGAGAAGGTCTAATAAAATCAAAAGTTAATGAAGGTGGCGACTATAGGTTAGATATACAGTTTAGTGAATACGGAATGAAAAGACTTATGGAAAGCTATGCAAAGTTAAGAAAACTTTAATTATTTTCACAGGAGAGTATTATGTTAAAAGCATTGATATTTGATATGGATGGCGTAATAATAGACAGTGAACCAATCCATATTGAGGTTAACACAAGCCTATTACGAGATGAGGGGATAACCCTTGACGAAAGCGAAAATTATGAGTTTATAGGTGTCCGCAACGTAGAGATGTGGGATACTTTAATTAAACGCCATAACATTCCAAAAACAGTAGAGGAGCTCTTGACAATACAAAAATCGTACAAAATGCAAAGGTTTATGAATGAGGATCTAGAAGCGATTGGTGGTATTAAAGAGCTTTTAAGAGATGCAAAACGAAAGAACTTGAAAATTGCTTTAGCAACCTCGTCACCCATGTATTTCGCAAAATATATCCTAAAGGATATTGGGGTACAGATATTTTTTGATAAATTGGTCACAGCTGACGATATATCTAGAAGTAAGCCAGACCCGGAAATCTATCTTACGGCGGCTAAAGTGCTTGGGGTTCTTCCGGAAGAATGTATTGCAATAGAAGATGCACCCCTAGGGATACAGGCCGCGCAAGCTGCCGGAATGAAATGCATAGGCTTTAAGAACCCGAATTCTGGGAATCATGATATTTCATTTGCAGAATATGTGGTATCATCAATTAAAGATATTGATTTGGATAATATCCAAAAAATGTGGGAGTAATTTATGGATAACGAAAATAATCCGTTAAGCAATGCAAAGAAGCGTAACATTGAGCTTAATAATTTATTGGATGAAATGGATTCGATATTAACCAGAAATCCTATGAAAAATGTTTATGACGACCTGTTCACAAGTAGGCTTCCGATTATCGATAATAATAAGAGTAATTATTCTAATGCTGGAGCTAGGGGCTCTGATGGACCTGGTGGTGCCCAGTTTGATCCTGGCGGAGACCCGTTTTCCGACCCACCAATTGAAGAGGAAGAGCCTCAAAAGAGTTTTGAAGAGCTCATGGAGGAACTAAACAGCCTTGTGGGTCTAAAAAAAGTCAAGGAAGATGTTAAATCCCTTACCAATATAATAAAGATAATGAAAATACGAAAAGAAAGAGGCCTTCCTGAAGTGGATATGTCACTTCATCTTGTTTTTACCGGCAACCCAGGAACAGGCAAAACTACTGTTGCAAGGCTGCTTGCAGGTATCTACAGGGAGATAGGCGTTCTTTCGAAGGGGCATTTGGTTGAGGTTGACAGATCAAAGCTAGTAGCCAAATATGTAGGGCAGACAGCTCCTTTAGTTATGGAGGTTGTCAATGAAGCGATGGGGGGAGTCTTATTTATAGACGAGGCCTATTCCTTAGTTTCTCGCAGAGGAGAAAACGACTTTGGACATGAGGCAGTTGAAACCCTCTTGAAGGCTATGGAGGATAATCGTGACAACCTAATTGTTATTGTTGCAGGCTATCCTGACAAAATGGAAGAGTTTTTAGATTCGAACCCGGGACTTCAATCCCGATTCAATAAATATATAAACTTTGATGACTATACGCCTGAAGAGTTAATGAATATCTTCAAGCTAATGTGCAAGAAAAATGGCTATAACACTACTGAAGAAGCGGGTGAAAAGGTTGAGCAAATGCTAGACTTACTTCATGAAACACGTTCAGATAGTTTCGCCAATGCACGAACAGTTCGAAACCTATTTGAAAAACTTCTGACAATTCAAGCAGATAGGCTCGCACCATCCGAAACCGTAAGTGACGA
>CAYMAE010000097.1:0-1850 GCA_964388375.1 uncultured Ruminiclostridium sp. | reverse complement strand
CACCTACCTCTATATGGTCAATTATCACGGTGAGTGACATTCCTCCGCTTCGCTATGTCATGTCCTAGCAAGAGGTCTTTTGCTCACGGGTCGCTCAATTGTTTCTAGTGATGTCAACATTCGTGGTCGTGCCCCCGAAAATGCCGGCTTATTTCCGTGAGAAACCTTGCAACAGCTTTATGCACGCAAAAATGTCACCAAACATGAGTGCAAGTTTGGTGACATCATTCTACCAATACGACTAATTAGGCTGTTAATATCTTATCCAAAGCGACAATAAAGCCATCAATATCATCTTTGCTTATAATTAGTGGCGGTAGCATACGGATAGTATTGCTGCCCACAGCTCCAATTAGATAGCCTGCATCAAATAACTTAATTTTAACTTCTCCAGCTTTAGGCTCGGAGAGTTCAACGCCTATCATTAGGCCTTTACCACGAACCTCAATGATGATGGGATGCTTTTCTTTAAGCTTATTGAGCTCGTCCATGAAGTATTCACCCATGGAGGCTGAGTTTTCACAAAGTTTATCATTAATAATAGTCGAAAGCGCTGCGTATCCAGCACTACAAGCCAAAGGATTGCCGCCAAAGGTAGAGCCATGATCGCCTGGCTCGAAGGCAGATGCAAAAGGTTCCTTAGCGCAAAGGGCGCCAATTGGGAAACCGCCACCTAACGCTTTTGCTAATGTAAATATATCAGGCTCTACGCCATAATGTTCATAGCCGAACATTTTACCAGTCCTTCCAAGGCCGCACTGTACTTCATCAAAAATAAGCAAGATACCCTTATCATCACAAAGCTTACGAACTTGCTTAAGATAGTCTACATTTGCAGGATTAACACCGCTTTCTCCTTGTATTGGCTCAAGCATAACTGCACAAGTATAATCGGTTATAGCATTGTTGAACGCATTAATATCGTTCATTGGCACACTTAAGAATTTGGGGGTGAGAGGGCAGTAGTCTTTCTGATATTTTTCCTGTCCTGTAGCGGCTATAGTAGCTAGTGTTCTACCATGAAATGATTTTTCTAAAGTTATGATTTCATATTTTTCGGTAAGCCCCTTTTTTCTAAAGTACAGCCTAGCAAGTTTTATGGCGCCCTCGTTTGCCTCAGCTCCACTATTGGCAAAGAATACCTTGTCGCAGCAGGAATTTTCCACAATAAGCTGTGCCAGCTTTGCTTGCGACTCAATATAGTAATAATTGGAGCAATGAATCAGCTTTTGGGCCTGTTCAGTAATAGCGTTAACCAATTCTGGGTGTGAATGTCCAAGAGCGTTAACGGCGATGCCTGCCAGGAAATCATAATAAAGCTTTCCGTTATGATCCCATAGTTTAATTCCTTCACCTTTTGTAAAAAATACGGGTAGTCTGTCTCCGAAGGTGTTCATAAAATATTTTTTATCGAATGCAATTATTTCATTTAGTGTCATAAAAAACAGCCTCCTATTTTTAACTTTAAATAATTATACATAGATTTGTATAATTATGCAATAGTATTTATTTAATTATTACCTAAATTAAGATGAAAAAACTAAAATAAATTGAAGGATATTATCCTTGAAATGCCTTTATTAAAGGGATAGAATAAATATAGACGGCTCTGTAAAGCATTTAACATGGGACGGTGAAAAAATGGAAGAGGCAATTAAAAAGATAATAGAAATAGAGCATGAGGCGCAAGGTCTTATTGACCAAGGGCATACCCAGACTGTGAAAATACAGATGGGGACGGTCGAAGAACTAAAAAATATGGAAGATAGCATTTTTGAAATGTCCAAGATTAAGATAGAAGAGCTAAGAGAAAAAGGCCGTTCAGAAGCTGATGCAAAGCTTGAAAAGAT
>CAYMAE010000096.1:0-1900 GCA_964388375.1 uncultured Ruminiclostridium sp. | reverse complement strand
CGGGTGATTTGCAAGTGGTAAAAGATGCTATGAATAAATTCATGATGAACTCAAACGAAATAGTCGCAATATCGGCACAAACCAATCTATTATCCCTAAACGCATCAATTGAAGCAGCCAGAGCAGGAGAAGCGGGACGAGGGTTTGCCGTTGTTGCTGAGGAAATCAGAGATCTAGCTATTTTAACCAAACAGGTTGCTGAGAAAACAAAACTAGAAGAAAGTGCAGTTGAAAACAGCGTATTTTCTATAGAAAAAAGTGGACTATCAATTAATGATGCGACGGCAATTATAAATGAATCGATACTGAATATTAGTGCGGCCATAGAAGAACTTACAGCTAAGACAGAAGAGATTCAGAGTACAGCAGAGTCGTTAGTGTAAGTTAAATGTGTTAATCAGACTTTAAGCTATGTGAATTATTATCTGGACTATATCAGTATTTGCCTTTACATAGCTTAATAGTCTCCTTAATTAACATTGGCTCCGAATTAAGTTTTTGTGCCATTTTTAAGCACTCATTATATGCTGAGCTATTGAATTTTCCTTTTAAAACCCCTCTAATAAGAAGGTTCTTGGGAGTATCTAAAGGTGATACATACTCAACAGCTGATATATCGTAGCCGAAGGCCTCTAGTATCATGCATCTTAATCCATCGGTAAGGACATCTGCCAATTTTGCCTTAAAAACACCATGCTTAATTATTTCTGAAAATGGCCTATAGGAGTATTGATTTAAAAGCTCACTGTGGCAACATGGCACGGTTACAATACCTCTAGCCTTATTTCTTATTCCATAGGCAAGAGCAAAGTCAGTCGCAACATCACAAGCATGAAGAGAAATAACTAAATCCGGCTGTAGTCGCTCTCCGTTATCATCCTCATATAATAAGGTGCGAATATCACCATTTACAAAGGTCATATTACGGTATCCCAACGGCTGGGCTATTTTACGGGATGATGCAATAACACCTCCCGATATATCTATGCCTAAAAATCTACAATTAATTTTTAGAACCTCTCGCAAATAGTAGTTTAGAACAAAAGAAAGATAGGATTTGCCACAGGCACAGTCAACAATTCTTAGCTCGTTTCTATCTTGCATTAAGTCCTTTAGCATGGGCTCAATGAGTTCAACAAAGTGGTCTATTTGATTATACTTGCGAATCATATCATTCTTTATTTTACCGTTATCAGCCATGATACCAATAGCCTTTAGCAGTTTGTCGGCTTTGCCTGGCTTTATTAGATAATCACGGTTAGATACAGTCCCAGCAGCTGCATGGCCTTTTATGATACTTTTTTTATCCTCTTCTAGAGCCTTAGTTTTCATTGTGACATTCTTATCTCCGGCCTCGATAATTAACAGCTCACCACGCGTTTTGTAATTAAGAATTACACGATCGTATGAAGCCGCAAATTTAGAAATAATATCAGGCAGCTCTTGAATCATGGCACTTATTTTTCTGCCCTCAAAGCTTATATTTAGCTTCTCAGCATCTAATGAACAACTAAAAGGAAATGTTACAACACCAGATTTAAAATCACCTGTAAGACTTTCAAAATAATCCTTTTCATCTGTTAATCTAAATACAACGCCTTGAAGCATAATATTCAATTTTCCAACTGTCTGTTTATCCATAACTAAAACCTCCATGCAAGACTTGCACAATAATCCAAGCAACTACTCTTCTGCTTCCCGGCCTCTCAATAATTCAATTTCATCATCCTTCAGCTCTCTAAACTCTCCTTGTTTTAATGATTCATCGAGCCAAAGGTTTCCCATTCTAAGCCGTTTAAGCTCCAACACTGTAGCTCCGACAGCAGTAAACATCCTCTTAATCTGATGAAATTTACCTTCGCATATCTCAACCCGTGCAATTACTGGGTCAGTACTAGAA
>CAYMAE010000095.1:0-1958 GCA_964388375.1 uncultured Ruminiclostridium sp. | reverse complement strand
TATCAATACATTTTCCAAAAGCTTGACCTCTACCATAAGAATAAGCTATATGGTTTTACCTAAAGCTTTGATGGAACGATACAGAAATGAGTTAAGCTTTTATGCATGTACTGTATCAAACTTTGAGCAGTATACCCTGGCTAAGTTCATAGAACAGGGTTATTTAGAGAGGCATATCAATAGAATGCGCAACTATTATAGAAAGATTAGGGATGAAATACTTTCTAATATTAAAACTCATATGGATAAAAAGAAAAGCGATATTATGGAGGAAGATGCAGGGTTGCATTTTCTTTTAAAGGTAGAAACAAAGCTTAATGACAAACAGCTAGTTGAACGTGCAAAACAAAATAGCATCTTTATATCTTGCTTAAGCCAATATTATTATGACAAGAATAATGCCAAAGAACATATTTTGGTTATCAATTATTCAGGAGTTAATATTGAAAGTATCAAAGAGGGCGTAGACAGGCTCTATGAAAGCTTTTAGTTTAATGCTATATACCTTTACTGCAATTTTATTCACTTGTGTGATATGGATTATGCTATATTTGAAATATAAAGAATTAAGCAAAGGATGGCAAGTATGGAAAAGAAAAAAGTAATAATTATAGGTGGAGGGGCGGCTGGAATGATGGCTGCTATTTCTGCGAAATATAATGGTGCCGAGGTTATCATACTTGAGAAAAATCCTCGAGTAGGCAAAAAAATTCTGGCTACCGGAAATGGCCGATGTAATTTTACTAATGTGAGTGCCGATGCTACATGCTTTAGCGGAAATAACCCTAAATTTGTTTATAGTGCATTATCCGAGTTTTCTATAGAGGATACCCTGAAGTTTTTTAATAAGCTTGGAATTGAATATAAAATTGAGGATTTAGGCAAGGCCTTTCCTATGTCGGATCAAGCATCTAGTATTTTAGATGTGCTTTTATATGAACTAAACTACAAGGGTATAAATATCGTATGCGATGCAAATGTAAAAGGAATAAACAAAAAAGGTCATGAGTTTATAGTAAGATTGGAAAATGGTAAGGAATACATCTCCGAGAAGGTTATAATTACAACAGGTGGGAAAGCTATGCCTTCTAGCGGCTCGGATGGTAGCGGCTATGAACTTGCCCAAAAGCTTGGGCATAGTATAACGGATGTCTTTCCTGCCCTAGTACAAATCATGCTTGATGGTCAGCATTTCAAACGTATTGACGGAGTGAAGCTTGTAGGAACATCCCATATAATTCACAAAGGAAAGTCCATAGTTATGGATAGGGGAGATATCCTTTTTACCAACTATGGTGTATCAGGGCCACCCATACTGCAAATTAGCAGAAAAGCAGGAGAATTATTAAATCAAAATGAAGATGCTTATGTAAAGCTTGATATGCTTAATACCATGTCTTTAGATGAGGTTAGAGCAATTATTAATAGGCGCTTTGAGAATAATCCGCACAAGACTGTAGAATTCAGTTTGGTAGGATTAATCAATAAAAGATTGATACCGGTAGTCTTATTAGAGGCAGGGATAGAGGATTTAAAGCGCCCTGTATCAGCTCTTTCAACTAATGAGGTGGAGAGAATAATAAAGATACTTAAGGATTGGAGATTCAAAATAAGGGGAACTAAAAGCTGGTCTAGCGCGCAGGTTACGGCCGGAGGTGTTGCAACTAAGGACATTGACCCCAAAACTATGGAGTCAAAGCTAGTTAAGGGACTGTATTTTGCCGGCGAAATCCTGGATGTTGACGGAAAGTGTGGAGGCTTCAATCTTCAATGGGCTTGGTCATCAGGTTTTGTAGCGGGTTCAAATTCAGCGGCTACTTAAAATAAGCAATCCTGATTAAAATTATTCTTAAAAGAACGCAAATAACCAGGTTGCAGACACCATCTATCTGATGTATTGATATTTGACCAATATAAAGAACATAAATAAAATGGTAGGTTCTATTGCCTATCTGGAC
>CAYMAE010000094.1:0-1959 GCA_964388375.1 uncultured Ruminiclostridium sp. | reverse complement strand
TATCAATACATTTTCCAAAAGCTTGACCTCTACCATAAGAATAAGCTATATGGTTCTACCTAAAGCTTTGATGGAAAGATACAGAAATGAGTTAAGCTTCTATGCATGTACTGTATCAAATTTTGAACAATATACTTTAGCTAAGTTTATAGAACAGGGGTATTTAGAGAGGCATATCAATAGAATGCGCAACTATTATCGAAAGATTAGGGACGCAATACTTTCTAATATTAAAACTCATATGGATAAAAAGAAGAGCGATATTATGGAGGAAGATGCAGGGTTGCATTTTCTTTTAAAGGTTGAAACAAAGCTTAATGACAAACAGCTAGTTGAACGTGCAAAACAAAATAGTATCTTTATATCTTGCTTAAGCCAATATTATTATGACAAGACTAATGCCAAAGAACATATTTTAGTTATCAATTATTCAGGAGTTAATATTGAAAGTATCAAAGAGGGTGTAGACAGGCTCTATGAAAGCTTTTAGTTTAATGCTTATATACCTTTACTGCAATTTTATTCACTTGTGTGATATAGATTATGCTATATTTGAAATATGAAGAATAAAGCAAAGGATGGCAAGTATGGAAAAGAAAAAAGTAATAATTATAGGTGGAGGAGCGGCTGGAATGATGGCTGCTATTTCTGCAAAATCTAATGCTGCCGAGGTTATCATACTTGAGAAAAATCCTCGAGTAGGCAAAAAAATTCTGGCTACCGGAAATGGCCGATGTAATTTTACTAATGTGAGTGCCGATGCTACATGCTTTAGCGGAAATAACCCTAAATTTGTTTATAGTGCATTATCCGAGTTTTCTATAGAGGATACCCTGAAGTTTTTTAATAAGCTTGGAATTGAATATAAAATTGAGGATTTAGGCAAGGCCTTTCCTATGTCGGATCAAGCATCTAGTATTTTAGATGTGCTTTTATATGAACTAAATTATAAGGGGATAAATATCGTATGCGATGCAAATGTAAAAGGAGTAAACAAAAAAGGTCATGAGTTTATAATAAGATTGGAAAATGGTGAGGAATACATCTCCGAGAAGGTTATAATTACAACAGGGGGGAAAGCTATGCCTTCTAGTGGCTCAGACGGTAGTGGCTATGAACTTGCCCAAAAGCTTGGGCATAGTATAACACATGTCTTTCCTGCCCTAGTACAAATCATGCTTGATGGCCGGCATTTCAAACGTATTGACGGGGTGAAGCTTGTAGGAACAGCCCATATAATTCACAAAGGAAAGTCCATAGCAATGGATAGGGGAGATATCCTTTTTACCAACTATGGTGTATCAGGGCCACCCATACTGCAAATTAGCAGAAAAGCAGGAGAATTATTAAATCAAAATGAAGATGCTTATGTAAAGCTTGATATGCTTAATACCATGTCTTTAGATGAGGTTAGAGCAATTATTAATAGGCGCTTTGAGAATAATCCGCACAAGACTGTAGAATTCAGTTTGGTAGGATTAATCAATAAAAGATTGATACCGGTAGTCTTATTAGAGGCAGGGATAGAGGATTTAAAGCGCCCTGTATCAGCTCTTTCAACTAATGAGGTGGAGAGAATAATAAAGATACTTAAGGATTGGAGATTCAAAATAAGGGGAACTAAAAGCTGGTCTAGCGCGCAGGTTACAGCCGGAGGTGTTGCAACTAAGGACATTGATCCCAAAACTATGGAGTCAAAGCTAGTTAAGGGACTGTATTTTGCCGGCGAAATCATAGATGTTGATGGCAAGTGTGGAGGCTTCAATCTTCAATGGGCTTGGTCGTCCGGTTTTGTAGCGGGTTTAAATTCAACGGCTACTTAAAATAAGCAATCCTGATTAAAATTATTCTTGAAAGAACGCAAATAACCAGGTTGCAGACACCATCTATCTGATGTATTGATGTTTGACCAATATAAAGAACATAAATAAAATGGTAGGTTCTATTGCCTATCTGGAC
>CAYMAE010000093.1:0-2094 GCA_964388375.1 uncultured Ruminiclostridium sp. | reverse complement strand
TTCCAATATCAATTTCAGCTTTTTTTATACTCTGCTCATAGGCTTTGATATTATCGTTTATGGCCTTTATCCTCTCATCGGTTGTAACTATTTCTTGTGATTTTAGTCTATCAATATATAGTGATCCTCTTTTTTCTTCTGAAGATGCTTCCCCATTCGGCTTTGGTTGCAATGTTTCCAATTCAATCTCTCCAAGCTTCATATTTAAGTTAAGAGAATTTATGGTGTCAGTTATTTGGTCTTTGTAATCTAGCATAGCTTGCCGCTCATCTAAGTACAACTTCCTAATGGAATTATTTCTATCTTCTTCATTATGCTGCAAAAGAGTATCTTTATCATAGGAGCCACTTATTCGTCCCTCTAGATCCATTATGCTCATCTCTTTATCACTGATATTTTTTTGTATCTCGGCTTTATATGCTGTTCCATAGTTTAGATAAGCGGCTTCGGCTTTTTCCATTTGGAGTTTTGCGCTCTCAACTTCTACTTTAGAAGCACCATATGTCTCCAATGCCTTGTAAGCTTCATATATATCATTAGCCTCATAATATTGATTAGCTAAGTCTCGTAGTTTTAAAACATAGTCATTATATAAATATGCGTATTTATCATTTAAGCTATATAAGTCTTCGCCTTTCCTTATACTATCCAACAAGGTGGAATATGCTTCCTTTAAAGCTTTTTCTTCTTCCAGTGTTATTATTAGAGATTCATAATTGCTTGCATTAATCTGCTTTATTTGCTCCTCGTAGCTTCTATTGATGTCCCTATTATTAATTAGATACTTCTCAAACTTACGGCTATACTCTTTATCCGTTTCGGTCTTAGCCATTATAAGATTTTTGTTTGCATCAAGGGACTTTATATAGGCTTCGATGCTATTTCTTTCTTCAGAGTATCTTAAAAGCTGGGCCTTATTAATACTGTTTTCTTCTTCTAGCTTTACCGCCTTATAATTAGCATCATTTTTAGTAAATTCAATCTCAAGCAATAGCTTATTAACCTTTTGATAATACATGGGTTCGATAATCTCATCAAATATATTTTGCTCGGTAAGAATGGATTGTCGATATTTATTTAGGTTATTGAACTCGTTTTTTAAATCGTTAAGCTGCCTAATAAGATTTTCTTTTTCAATAGTGAGTGCATCATGTTCTATCGAATATAGTAAATCACCCTTTTTCACAGAGGCTCCCTGCTCAAAATTTAATTCTTTGACAGCTCCACCATAGAGATTTCTGACAGTACTGATGCCTGCTGAAGGCCTTACCTGTCCATTTGCCTTAACAACAATTTCTATCTTACCAATAGATGCCCATAGAATAGCACCAACTATAACGGCCAAAAGTATATATGTAAAAATCCACAAAAAAGGATGGGCTTTTGATTGATAGACTTCACGGCTGTCACTCATATCCTTAATATCAACTATAATTGCCTTCATGGGTTTGTTCCCCCTTTCACATCAGTAGTAGCTCCCGCTTCCACTACAGCGTTTGTATATTCAGGGATATAGAGACCTGGAATTCCCAAAATAGGTGACGATATCTCTTCTTTTTCAATTTTTACCCTGCCGTTTTCGTCAACAATTGTTGGTGTATTATTCTTGTCATCAGGTAATTGCTCTTTCCAAAGCTCATAATATCTGCCACGTTTATTAATTAACTCTTTGTGAGTACCCATCTCAATAATTTTACCTTCATCCATTACATAAATTCTATCGCATCTTTTTATAGTACTTAATCTATGGGCTATGATAATGGTTGTTACACCTTTACAAACAGTTTCAATGGTTCGTTCTATGGCCTTTTCAGAAATAGAGTCAAGGTTACTGGTTGCCTCATCCATAATAAAAACATCAGGATTTTTAAGAATCGCCCGCGCTATGGCCAATCTTTGCTTTTGGCCTCCTGACAAGTTCGCCGCATTTTCCTCAAGATATGTCTCATATCTTAAAGGAAACTTATTAATAAACTCGTGGGCTTGTGCCATCTTACAAGCCTTAACGATTTCATCCATGGAGGCATCTTCTCTGCCAAGGCAAAGATTCTCCCGTATTGTTCCGCTGAACATAAAAATATCCTGAGAAATATA
>CAYMAE010000092.1:0-2163 GCA_964388375.1 uncultured Ruminiclostridium sp. | reverse complement strand
GTCGCAACAGGTATATTCATAAGCTTGCCGCTTACACTATTATTTGGGTAGCTATAAAAAATTATATTATAATAGTTATGTACAGCTTATATTACATATATTCGACAGTGGAAGCTTTTGTCTTGCATTGCTAAATTATATTATCGTATAATGTACAGACGCAAGATTAATAGTTTTTAATTTATTTTAGAATAGAAGGAGAATATTATGAAAAAAATTATGATAGCATTACTAGCGGTAATGTTAGTTTTTACAGGTTGTACTACAAATAATCAACCTAACAATCCAAGTAAAGTAACAGATATAAGTGTAGACGAGATTTTGACCGCCATAAAAGATGCTTATGGTGATGATTACTTGCCCAATGTGGAAATTGGAGCTGAGCTCTTAGAGTTAGAATTTGGACTTACATCCGATATGATTGAAGATGTAGTAGCAGAACAGCCAATGATTGGAGTTCATGCAGATAGAGTGGTTGTTGTAAAAGCAGCAGAAGGCAAAGCAGATGATGTTGAAGTCGCCTTAACTAACGCAAAGGATAATAAAATAAATGACACTCTTCAATATCCAATGAATTTAGCTAAGATTAATTCTACTAAAATAGTTCGTCACGGTGACTATGTCGTTTTCTTATTAGTTGGTGCAATTAATGAAAGTGAAAGTAGTAACGAAGAAGAATTAATGCAATTTGCAGAAAATGAAGTCCAAAAAGGTGTAACGGCTATTAATAACTTGTTCAAATAGGTACATAATGGTATTCAGTAGTTTAACATTTCTATTTTATTTCTTACCAGCAATGATTGTCATCTATTTTCTTGCGCCAAATAAGTGGAAGAATCTAGTTATGATCATTGCTAGTTTTGTTTTTTATGCATGGGGAGAGATTAGGTTTATTCCTATCATGTTTTTACTTTCGATTGAGGATTTTGTTTGTGCTAAACTCATGGAAAAGCATCGAGGGAACAAGAAAAAACGGCGCTTCTACATGATTATTTCTGTTTGCAGTAATTTAGGTGTATTAATATTTTTTAAATATTCTAATTTCTTTCTAGACGGCATATTTGGGTTATTTGGCTCTGAATCCCCATTTGCGAAAATCATATTACCAATTGGAGTCTCATTTAACACGTTTCAATCAATTTCTTATGCCATAGATGTGTATAGAGGGACGAGACATTGTGAAAAAAGGTATTACAATTATTTAGCCTATACGACTCTATTCCCGCAGATAATTGCAGGTCCTATCGTCAGATATGTAACTGTAGAGAAGGACTTGGATGATCATCAGATTACCAAAAATAGTTTTTCATTAGGAATGCGACGTTTTATTATAGGATTAGGTAAAAAAGTGCTTATAGCAAATAATGTTGGATTGATTTGGAATGATGTTTCTTTGGGTATAACCGGAGAACCATCGGTTCTACTTGCATGGATTGGTATTTTCGCCTATACTTTTCAGATATATTTCGATTTTTCGGGTTATTCGGATATGGCAATTGGATTGGCTAAAATATTCGGACTAAGCTTTGATGAGAACTTTAATTATCCTTATATTTCTAAGAGTATTACTGAATTTTGGCGTCGCTGGCATATCACACTGGGTACGTGGTTCCGTGATTATGTGTACATACCGCTTGGAGGTAATAGAGGCTCTAAATTTAAACATCTTAGGAATATATTAATAGTTTGGGTTTTGACGGGATTTTGGCATGGTGCATCTTGGAACTTTGTTATTTGGGGATTATATTTTGCGTGTATACTTATTGCAGAAAAGTATTTTTTACTAAATATACTTGATAAAACACCTCAATTTTTAAGGAGTCTTTATACATTATTCCTTATTATAATAGGGTGGGTTATTTTCTATTTTGAAGATTTAAACTCTGTGAAGATTTATTTACTTAGAATGTTTGGGCTTACAAATGTACCTTTTGTAAATAATCAAGCACTGTATTATTTGTTGAATTATATTGTTATATTTGTTATTGCAGCTTATTTCTCAACTCCACATTTTAAACGAATACTAGATAAAACCGAAAAATCAAAGAAGCAATACGTTCATGTAATTGCGTCAGTTGCATATGTATTAGTTTTTCTTGGATGTGTTTCCTATCTTGTTGATAGCACGTATAATCCATTTTTATACTTTAGGTTTTAAACGAG
>CAYMAE010000091.1:0-2468 GCA_964388375.1 uncultured Ruminiclostridium sp. | reverse complement strand
CTTTATCAGGCAGCAAGATCATTTAGCCTTATTAAACCGGATGCCAAAATTGGTTTCTTTACAGGTGCGAGGAAAGATCAGGAATGTGACATTCTGTTTGCTACGGTCCAAACTCTTGGGCGGATTGAATACCTTAATGATCAATTCTTTTCAAAAGAATACTTTGAATACATTATTATTGATGAATTCCATCATGCTGTTTCCAATAATTATGGTAATGTAATTGAATATTTCAAGCCAGAATTTCTCCTTGGACTTACGGCTACGCCAGAAAGGCTGGATAATCAGGATGTATTTGCGTTATGCGATTATAATTTGGTTTATGAAGCTAGATTAAAAGAAGCAATAAACAAAGGTTGGCTTGTTCCATTTAGATACTATGGTGTATTTGATGATACTAACTATAGCAGTGTGGACTATAGGAACGGAAAGTACAATGAAAAACAGTTGGAGAGGATTTTAAGCAGGAATGAAAGGGCTGATCTGATACTAAAAAACTATTTAAAATATAAAAGCCTTAGGTCTTTAGGTTTTTGCTCGAGTAGAAATCATGCAGTTTATATGGCTGAATATTTTTCTAATCACGGTGTGAGTTCATGTGCTGTCATAAGCGGAAATGGTGTTCAAACTGAAAATGAATCGGAAAGTAAAAACAAGAGCTTTATAATTGATCGCAAAGAAGCAATTTATAAGCTAAAAAAAGCAGAAATTAATGTAATATTCTCGGTTGACATGTTTAATGAAGGGTTAGATATACCTGAAATCGATTTGGTTATGTTTTTGAGACCTACAGAATCACCTACTGTTTTTCTACAGCAATTGGGAAGAGGCTTACGAAAGCAGCGAAATAAGAATTATCTGAATGTGCTCGATTTTATTGGCAATTACAAAAAAGCAAATCTTATCCCATACTTTCTTACAGGAGATATTAAAGATTATCAAAAGCTTGGGACAAAAGGCTATATTCCAGATGAAGAGGAATACCCCGAGGGGTGCTTTATCAACTTTGACTTACGAACGATTGACCTTTTTCGTCATCTGTCTAAAGAACAACAGGGACTGTTCGAAAGAGTTACTAGCGAATACATGAGGATTAAGGAAAGTCGTGAAGATAAACCGATGAGGCTTTCTATGTACACATATATGGATGAAAGACTGTATTCAGCAATTATATCAAGAAAGAATATGAATATATTCAGAGATTATCTTTCTTTCCTTGAAAAAATTAATGAGTTAAATGAAGATGAGGAAAATCTTATTGGGACAAAAGCCCATGAATTCATTAAGGAGATTGAAAACGCAAAAATGTCAAAGCTTTATAAGATGCCAATCTTATTGGCTTTCTATAATAATGGAAATATAAAGCTCGTCATAAACAATGAAGATATTTACAGGAGTTTTAAAGAGTTCTATTCCCACGGCTCCAATGCGGTTGATATGCTAAGGGACAGTAGCACATCCAATTATAAGGAGTGGGGAAAAGAGGAATATATAAGCCTAGCTAAACGGAACCCTTTGAAGTTTTTAAAGCAATCATCTTCTAACTTTTTCTATGAACAGGATGACAAATTCTGTTTGACGCCTGCGTTACAGCAATATATTGATAATGAAGTATTTATAAGACATTTTAAAGATGCTATAGATTATAGAACGCGAAGATTCTATAAAGAAAGACTTGAGAAAAAACAACTGAATTTGAGATAGGCTTGAAATAGACAAGATATCTTATACGCTTTTCAACAGAAGATATATGCACAAAACAGTTAACGTAATAGGAGAAAATATAATGGCTGATAATAATTCAATTGAATACAACAAACTTATAAGGGATAAAATTCCTGAGATAATAGAGGCTCAGGGCAAAAGAGCTGTCATCGAAGTGCTAGATGCTGATAACTACAAAAGGTATCTGGATTTAAAGCTTGGTGAGGAGCTAAAAGAATATTTGGAAGCTGACGATGTTGAAGAACTAGCTGATTTGGTTGAAGTAATCTACGCTATATTGGACTATAAAGCTGTATCGCGAGAAGACTTCAAAAAAATAAGGGTGTCAAAGGTTCAAAAAAGAGGCGCATTCAAAAAGAGGATACTTCTTAATAGGGTAGACCTCAGATAACCAATCAAACATCTTAAAAACGCAGAAATATCAAGTTCTGTCATATTACCTCTTTATATGGCTAATAATTACTTGCAGAGGCCCTTTCAACCTTTAATAATTGCCTACTCTGTGATAAAGTAATTAGTAGTTAAATATTTACATGATTCAACATAAAAGAAAGCAGAGGTGGTAGTTATGGATCCACATCCGGAACCTAGTGGTAGTTGTCAAAATATAAATAATAGATGTAGAGCCATGGCTGCTATTTAAGTTTAGTAAGTGGTTCTACTAAAGGAGAGCCGAAAAATGAACAAAGTAATTATTAATCTCATTGAACAAGGTAAATATATTGAGGCAAGAAACGAGATCG
>CAYMAE010000090.1:0-2469 GCA_964388375.1 uncultured Ruminiclostridium sp. | reverse complement strand
CCTTGGATTCTGCTAACGCCTTCGTCCAAGTTTAGGTCATCTGGTCCGCCAGCAAATACATTAATAGCTTGAAGCGCAAGTGCTTCTTCTACATAATCATTCGCAGCGAGTGCAGGAACCATTAACGAAGCAAGCATTGCTACGGTAAGGATTACTGCAAATAATTTCTTAAGGTTTCTCATAATGAAAATCCTCCCTTTTGTTTTTGGAAGCAGGTCATATAATTTCAAAGTCGGATCACGCCTGCTTCCTCGTTTTGTAATCCGGCTTTGTTTGCTTTATTGATTCAAATGAATAGGATAGCCTATCCATCATGAATTCGTTTTTGATTATATCACCCTAAAATTGGTGGGTCAATAATTACAATGTAGGTGTAAACAAAATGTAACTTATCTAAGGGGTCTGCCCTTTTATTGTAACAATTCCTTAACAATATCGGTGGTTTTAGTGATTTATATAATTACCCTAAGGTTTTTTTCAAGGTTTCGATTACTTCGTGTTTGGTTTCAAGTTTAAAAATTTGAGCACGCAGTTTAGCGCTGTCATAGAGACCGTGAAGATACCATGCTATATGTTTCCTCATTTGTAGAACAGCAGACCTTTCGCCTTTTGTTGCTTCCATCAAAGAGTAATGCCTAAGGATGGTCTCAAGTAAAACATTATTATTGGGATTCTTATTATATACCCCATTTTTTAAGTAATCATTGATGTTTTTGAATATCCAAGGATTTCCTTGGGCACTCCTTCCTATCATTATAGCACTGCATCCGGTTATTTCCAACATTTTTTTATAATCTTCCGGCCCCTTAACATCTCCATTTCCAATAACGGGGACAGTTAAGACCCTTTTAACATCTTTTATTACATTTATATTACTCTCTCCGGAATAATATTGTTCTCTGGATCTACCGTGAACCGTTACTGCAGTTGCACCTTCCTCCTCGCATATTGTTGCGATTTGTATAGCATTTATACTGCTTTTATCCCATCCTGACCTAATTTTTACTGTAACGGGCTTTGATGAGGCCTTTACCACCTCTCTTACTATTTCTCGTACCAGTTGGGGTTCTTTCATTAAAGCCGCGCCCTCGCCGTTTTTTACAATTTTGGGAGCAGGACACCCCATATTAATATCTATTAAAGCAATATCCTCTCTTGCCGATAGCCTTGCTGCCGCCTCAGCCATAATTTGCGGCTCTGATCCAAATATTTGCACACCAACTGGCCTTTCATCGGGGTGAGTTTGTGTGAGTTCAAGTGTTTGAGCATCATTGTAATGCATGGCCTTGGCACTTACCATTTCTGTGTACACCAAAGAAGCACCCTGTTCCTTGCAAAGAATGCGGAAAGGAAGATCTGTGATTCCTGCCATAGGCGCAAGAAAAATATTTCCTGGTAAAGTAAGATTGCCAAGTTGCATAGGCTCCTCCTGATGAGTGAGTTAGTAAAAAAAACCCCCTGGCTCGTAAGACAGAAGGTAAAAATGCGTGTAATTTATAACGGATATATTGTTAGAATGGAAGGTCCTCGTCATCCTCATTGAGGGTGTAGAACCCATCCCCGCTCGCAGGCTTTTGCTCCTGGAACGATGGTGCAGAAACCTTCGATGAATCAGCTCCGAACGAATTATTATCGTTCCTATCACGCTTACTATCTGCAAAGTATACTTGGTCGGCGTGTATATCGTCGCTAAAGCGCTTATTTCCTTGTTGATCTGTCCAAGAATTATTCCGAAGATGTCCCTCAACTAGGACCTGTTGCCCTTTTTGAAAGTATTTCCCGACAAATTCCGCAGTATGCCTCCATGCCGTGATTTGCAAGAAATCCGCTGTGGGTTGCCCCTCTTGTGGTTTTCCCTGCCTATTAACAGCAAGCTTAAAGCGAGCCATCGCTGTATTGCTCTGTGTGTAACGAACCTCCGGATCGGCAACCAGCCTCCCCAATAAAATAACCTTGTTCATTAAAACACCACCTTTTAATAATTAGTTTCTGCAATAAGGAAAGCTTAGTCTTCCTTCCTTATAATAAGATATTTAAGAATGTTCTCAGTAATCTTGAAAACTCTTTCAAGTTCAGCAGGGAAGTCTGGCTTAGCTGAGAATGTTACCATTACATAGTAACCTTCCTTCTGATCCTTGACTTCATAAGCAAGCTTTTTCCTGCCCCATTCGTCAACCTTCTCAATTTCACCATGCTCGGAAATTAAACTACTGAATTTCTCGATAAGACCCTTAGTCTGCTCTTCGTCAGCAAGTGGAGAAATAATATAGATTGATTCATATTTATTCATGACCTTTCACCTCCTTTTGGACTCATTCGGCCCTGCGCCTACGCAGAGCAAGGATTAACGCAATTATTGCGCATTTGTTATGGTATCATATTAAATGAAGTTTGACAACCATGGAGGTTTAAATTTTTAACACATGTGTTTGATAGCATACTTTATCAAATATGTTATCTTTTGTAAAT
>CAYMAE010000089.1:1026-3117 GCA_964388375.1 uncultured Ruminiclostridium sp. | reverse complement strand
AAACGTACAACCCAATCGTAATCTATTCAAAAAGATAATGGCATTAGTGGCAAGTGTGGTTGTAATAGTTGTCTCGTTTTTGATTATTTCTAAAGCAAATCAGCAAGCAAGCGATACGATTGATGTGTTACGTGTTAAATCCGAAACTGGATTGCAGGCATTTGAACCGCTTACGGAGGATAATATTGAAAAATATAGTCTTATTCGTAAAGAACACACCGACGATATGATACTGGAAGAGGATATGCCAGATGTTTTGAATAAACTTGCCAAGTATTATATCAGAAATGAAAGTATCATCTTTAAGGATCAATTGGTTGATGAAAGACCTTTAAAGAACGAGTGGCTATATGCATTAGATGAAGAACGTGAGGTTGTTACAATTCCCTATAACTACCTTGAGTGCGGGGGTGATGTGCTTCTGCCAGGAGATCTTATACGTATTCGAGTGACATATGAGGTCGAGGAAAACACGACATTTGATCCTTATAGTATAGATACCTATAATCCTAATACAACATCTCTGCAAAGTTCGGAAAAGAGAGTAGAAACAGAAATTCTATTTGACAGTATTGTTGTCAAGGATATGTTGAATTCTAATAGCCACTCTATATATGAAGTTTACAAAGAGGTATTAAGGTTAGATGAGACAAAAAGACAAGAAGTTATGAAAAGCGAAGAATTCTTGAGAAATATACAGCCACGTGCGTTACTTCTCGCGGGTTCTGAAGAACAAATAACTAATTATGCAAAATATAATGGTACTAACTCGAAAACATTTCTAATTACAATTTTAAGCAGGGCTAATAGTGAAGTCATCTTAGATCAATTACCAACTTTACAGAATGAGGTAGAGTCATGGATCGAGAAAGAAAAAAACTAGATAGTATACTAAATAAAATTTCTCCTAAGGAATTGTTTGGAACAGAAGTACATGGCAGTGAGCTTATATATAATATAATTAGCTTTATTCCGGCATCCGAATTTGTGGATAATGCTATGTTAATTAGCAACTTGGGATATCTCATTTCGGAAAAAGGCCTCAATACTTGTATTGTTGATTTTAAAGTGTTCTGCCCCAATTTATTTCAGTTTTTAAATGTGTCTCCTAATAAAAAAGGCGATGGCCTTATTAAACTTTTAAAAAATGATAGGGTAGATTTTAGGGAAGAAATTCAGTCGACCAGATACGAACACTTATTTCTTTTGTCGCCTAGTCCTCAAGATCTAATAGAAGAGTACTTTGATTTTACTTTTGACCATATTGAGCATGTGATAAGCAACTTGAAAAATATGTTTGATCTGGTGCTTATTGATGTTCCTAATAATCCACCTTTAGAATTCTGCCTTGGTGCAATGAAATACTGTCATAGAGGATTTTTTACGGTATCGGAAAGAGTAGATGCTGTTGGAAATGTTATGAAACTATTAGACTTTGCAGCATCTGTAGGCATAAGTACTGCAAAGTTTAACAATATAGTCCTTACAAATGTATTAAACCTTACATATGACTATAAAGTATTTAGTGATGCTGGTTTTAGGATTGTAGCAGCACTCCCATTAGTTAAAACGGCATGTATGAGGGCATTGGAAGGAAGACTATATGTAAAAGACAATCCTATAATAGATAAGTATTATATTAAAAATATTGATGCCATAGTAAAGCTATTAACAGAAGCTAATACTGGGGGATAACTACTATGTTAGATCGTGGAAAAATTAGTGAGTTGCAGCAAAAGGCAACTAATAGTATAAAAGGCTCTGATTCAGGACACGAGCAAATTAGTAAATATACGATGCTTGTTTTTGAAGAGGCTTTAGAGTTGTGCCAGAAATATATTACGAAAATAGCGACTAACTCATATAGACGCGAAAGCGATCCATTAAGAAAGCGTGAATTAACAAAGTTATATATTAATGAATTTGTAGACTCACAAAAACCGGTTGTAAAAATACCTACAGGAACAGGCACATTTGATCTTGTGGGCCTTAAAAGTGCATTAACTGATGAAATAACACACTATGGGCCTATAACAAAAGCTATGGAAGATTTATCAATTGATGAAATAAGGGCAAATGGTCCAGATCAGA
>CAYMAE010000089.1:0-1016 GCA_964388375.1 uncultured Ruminiclostridium sp. | reverse complement strand
CTAAGCGTTGTTTTGATTGAACGTTACTAGATTAAAACTTTTTGTAAGTTTTTTCGAAATTAGTGCAGGAAAAACAATTAAATGGGATCAGAAGTTTACTGACCGAGAACATATGGAAAGGATAATATCAAAACTAATAGGTGTTTCAAAAGTGAGACTTACTCCTAGAGTTCCTATGGTTAATGCAAGGACAATTGAAGGTTTTAGAGTAAATGCAACCCATGCTGATATTTCTCCGTATGATGTCCCGGCCTTTGTCATAAGAAAATTTAATAAAAAGAGCATTACGCCACAAGTAATGTTACATAATGAATCTTTCTCAGTAAACATGTACAATCTTCTTACTCTTATTCCAAGAGCAGACCTATCTTGGATTACGGTAGGACCAACTGGTAGTGGTAAAACGACACTAAATGAGATTCTAATAAAAGAGATAAATCCTCTAACTCGAATTATTACAATTGAAAACCCTTCAGAGATGAGATTATTACGTAGAGAGGGCAATAGTGATTATGGAAACGTAATTAACGACGTACTTCAATATGAGAGTGTTCCAGATGAGGATGATTCTAGCCCTGCAACAATGGAAAATTTACTCATTAACTCGATGCGTCAATCACCACACTGGATTGGACCTGGTGAATTAAGGTCACCAGGAGAATTTGCTACTGCATTGCGAGCAGCTCAAACGGGCCATTATTTCTTTACTACATTGCATGCTGAAGGTGATGAAGAGGCTATTTATCGTTTTTTAACAGCATATTTAATGGTGTCAAATGAACCAGCAGAACTTGCATTAAGAAACATTTGTACAGCAGTAAAATTCGTAGTATATCAGGAAAAATTAGCAGATGGTACTCGTAAAGTAACATCAATTTCAGAGATATTGGGCTCAGAAGGGTTGAAACCTAAAATAAACCAAATATATAAATTTATATGCGAGGATGTTGTTGAAGAAGAAAATACTCACCGAATACTTAAGATAGTGGGAAAACACAAACGGGTTGGAGTATTAT
>CAYMAE010000088.1:0-3190 GCA_964388375.1 uncultured Ruminiclostridium sp. | reverse complement strand
CCGAACCAATGCATTTTTGCTCCGGTGTGATACAAAGGAGGAATACATAAAAAATTATCATCCCTAGTTTGTCCGTGGTGGTTTTGTTCAGTAAAGCAAGCCGACATTAAGCTACTATGCGTATGTAAAATTGCTTTTGGGAAACCTGTTGTTCCTGATGAGAAATATATAACCGCATCATCATCATCGGTTATATCAACCTTTGGATCTGATGATGGACAGTTTGCAGTAATTCTGTCATAGCTCTCAGCATAAGGGGGGCGCCCCTCTCCTGTATAGAACAATATATTTACATCTGGAATTTTGGTATATATATTTTCTACCCTACCAATAAATTCGGGACCAAAAATTAGAGCTATTGAATCAGATAAGTCTAAACAATACTTTATTTCATTTGCTGTATAGCGAAAATTTAAAGGTACCGCAATGGCTCCGGTTTTTAGTATCCCGAAATAAATGGGTAACCATTCTAGACAGTTCATTAATAGAATAGCAACCTTATCCCCTTTTTTAATTCCGCGTTTAATTAGAAGATTAGCAAACCTGTTAGCTTTTTCGTCAAAAACCTTCCATGTCATTTCTCTACGATATTCTCCAGCAGGATTATTCTCAATTAGTTCATATTCATGCCAGATAACTTTGTGAGAGTTTTGAAGTTCTAGATTGATTTCTGTAAGACATTTTTCTTCCCCATATAATTCAGCATTACGGGTCAAAAATTCTGTGATTGGCATCTTCCATCCTCCCATTCTACAAATTATGTGAATAAAACAAAAAATTAAAACCATTACTACTATAATACTAGTTATTATTATAAGATTTTATCTTTCTTAAATCAACCTCTATTTAATGCACGACGCAAGAAAGCTACTTCTATTTGTTAAGGAGAAGTAGCTTTCGAGGTGCTTTCTATTTTTTCTTAATTAATTATGGTTGTATCTTGTTCGCTATTAGTGATATTAATTTTGCTTCCCCTGATAATGATTTTTTTTGCAATAATCTTTCCGTTAAGGGTGAAGTTAGCTGAATTTATAGTAACCGTTCCATTAGGAGCATATATAAAGCCGTCAATATCATTGCTAAAACCATTTATAAATATATTCCCTTTTTCTGAGCAGATTACTACCCTTTCATCACCCACATTGCTAATTCTCGCAGCATTTACCAAGATATCGTCCGTCGCATAAATATAGTCAGCAGCTTTTAGTTCAGCACATGCAACAAAAATATACCCATCTACTTCCATAGAGTTTCGCAGTTCTATTCTTTCACCAGTGTATTGTTTAACACCCTTAAAAGAGCCTCCTTGCTGTGCAATCCTTTTTATATCGGAAGCCCAATTGGGCATCTCAATTAGCTCTGCGTCCTCTCTTATTTTACCTATTTGCATACTTGAACCTGATAATAGAACTTTACCGGTAGTTTGGCTTAAACCTTCTAAATAAAGGTTCGAACCCTGGCATATGATGTCATTATTTGTATGGATGTCACCGACTATTTGTATATTTGAACCACGAATTATAAGAGGAGAATCATGACTACCCGAAAACAATGCATACGGCATTGTTTTTATATCGGCATTCTCTTCTTTTTTAATTCGAATCATTACCGTATCCTGTGACTGAGTCCTTCCATCGCTTACGGTAAGTATACACTCCCATTCACCAATCGGAATATTTACTATAGGATTTACTCCTTCTGCTTCTCCGAAGGGGCCTGTCCATTTATAACTTACAATACTTCTTCCGTCGGCACCGATATTAGGCCTTTCAATCTCAGTCAATTCTGCGTCCGGATCATAGGAACGCGAGCCATTCAATGTTACATCAACATTGGATGAATTTTTAATTACAATAGTTTTATCTTCTCCAGCGTTTGCCACTGGTGCCCTATTAGGAATACCTATTGCGAAATAGCAGAAATGCTCCACTACACCTTCAATGGTATTTGCCTCGGTGTCGGGGTTTCCTCCCGGTCCTGGGTCTAGAGGACTTGTTATGTCGATAGTTTCACCATTCTTTAACTGATACAGCCTTAAATCACTTTCATTTACTTCATACCCAGTATCATCATAAATAACCTTAATGCGCGCTTTATCTTCGAACTTTGCATCGGTTACGATATCATAGTATATAGGCAAAAGATTCACATCAAAGTTTGTTCCCTCGGGCAGACTGTTACTAACTGTAACCGTAGTGTTCCCGGATGTTTCTATATTATCAAATGCAATTGTGATACCGTTTTCTTCATCGATAACCTCAACATACTCGCCGGTAGGTGTATTAATATCAGAAACGGTTATACTAATTTCTTCACTTACAGCAGAATCTCCAATAGATGCCTTAAATATAATATTGTTGTATATTCCTGCCTGTGTGTAGTCCGGTGTCCAGGTAAATACGCCAGTAACCGTGTTAAATACTGCACCTTGTGGTAGATTGTATGCCGAGTATATCGGTTGTACACCTGCAATTTGTGCTATGCTGACGGTAATAGTAAGCGATTGGCCTTCACTTACTTTCCTATCACCTATCGGATTAAGTTTAAGCAGATTGCTAACCTCAACATTTGTTATGTTTCCACCCGCATCGTATGTATATACAATTTTCTGGCCCGAGTCATATTCGACCTCTATCACACGACCCAGTTCATCATATTTGTATGTTTTTGCGAAGACTTGTGATGTCAAGCATATTATGCTTAAGATAAAAATTAATGTTACGGTTATTAATCTTAGTTTTTTCATTACTTCACCTCGAAATTATTGGTGTATAATAACCATTATATTATTTCTACTTCAAGAACTCAACCAAAAAATCAAATTTATTCCAATAGCACAGTTTTATTTATCCAAATTAGTACTTCCTTCTATCATCAAATGTTCTTCTTTGGTTTCATGAGGCTTGCCATCTTTATCATTACAGGTTCAAAAATCTCTCCTGCCATGTAATGAACTGTCGGTGAGTAATTCTCCTTTGTTTCGTCAAAGAGCTTTGAGATAAGGTCATATAGAATCTTTATATCCCCCTCAGAAGCAATGGCTGTATTGACCTCAATAAAAAAAGCTTGGTTCCGTCACGCTTGGCAATATGGTCGCTCACGTACTTTTCCAGAGCGTGTCTTGCAATACTTGACGTAGTAACGCTTGCTTCCGGCATTTGTGCTTGAAGTTCACCTATGATGGAATCCA
>CAYMAE010000087.1:0-3355 GCA_964388375.1 uncultured Ruminiclostridium sp. | reverse complement strand
AGGAGAAATATATGAAAAAGGAAGTTATTAGTGCAAAAGAAGCCGCTGCTTTAGTAAAAGACAACATGACAATATCCCTGACAGGCTTCATTGGTTTCAGTATTCCAGAAGACATTCTCTGTAAGTTAGAGCAAAGGTTTTTGACAGAACATTCTCCCAAAGACTTAACCTTATTTTATGCTGCAGGAATTGCAGGAGACGGAAAAAAACGCGGCGTAAATCATTTAGGACATAAGGGCCTATTAAAAAAATTATACTGTGCCAATAATAGTTTGGGTCTAAATATGTCTAATCAAATTGCCAATAATTCTTTTCCTGCATTTATGGCGCCTCAGGGTGTATTGCTGCGTCTATACAGAGCAATTGCAGCAGGAGAGCCCGGAGTTATTACACATGTTGGCCTGAAAACGTTTGTAGACCCACGCGTTGAAGGAGGGGCAGTAAATGAAAAGGCAAAAAAATCAGGTGAAAAGGTATCAGAATTAATTAAGTTAAGAGGCAAAGAATATTTATTCCATCCTTCATTCCCCATAGACTTAGTTTTTATAAAAGGAACTACAGCAGATGAAGACGGTAATATTACTATAAACAGAGAAGCTATGAAGCTTGAACAGTTCGAGTTAGCAGCAGCAGCTAAGAATAGTGGTGGAATAGTTGTTGCACAGGTAGATAATGTAGTATTAAGCGGAAGCTTAAACGCTAAGGATGTCGTGGTGCCTGGAAAGCTGATAGATTATTTAGTGTTGGGAGATCCTGATAATTCTAGGCAGCACTATACAGATTGTGAAGAAGGCAGATACATACCTTCTTGGAGTGGTGAATTGAAGGTTACATTACCTAGTAAAGAAATACTGCCATTAAGCAAGAAAAAAATAATATCAAGAAGAGGAGCATTTGAGCTTAAAAAGGGTGGCTTTATTAATTTAGGAATTGGAATTCCTACTGCTATAACAAATGTTGCTTCAGAAGAAGGCATTTTAAAGAATATAATTTTAAATACAGAATCTGGTGTGATAGGAGGCGCTCCAACCCCGGGACTTGCAACTGGGGCATCCTATAATCCTGAAAGCATGATAAGACAAATTGACATGTTTGACTTGTATGATGGTGGTGGCATTGATCTAGCCTTTTTAGGAGCAGCTGAAATTGATAGATTAGGAAATGTAAATGTCTCTAAATATAAAGGCAAAGTTACAGGTCCCGGTGGATTTATAGATATAACTCAAAATGCAAAAAAGGTTTGTTTCTTAGCATCTTTTACTGCCGGAAAAATGGAAATACAAACTGGAGACGGCTCATTAAAGATTATCAGTGACGGAACTGAAATTAAGTTTGTAAATAATGTAGAGCAAATTACATTTTCAGGCGAATATGCAAGAGAAAACAATAAAGAAGTATATTATATAACAGAAAGAGCGGTTTTTAAGTTAGAAAAAGAAGGGCTTACTTTAATAGAGATAGCGCCTGGAGTTAACCTACAAAGGGATGTATTCGATAAAATGGAATTTAGGCCTTTAGTTTCTGACGAATTAAAAGAGATGGATAACAGGATATTTACAGATAAACCTATGAATTTGGAAATTGAATAAGGACATCCTTTTTAATAATTGTATACTATGCATTTACTTCTGTTTTATGGGCATATTAATACTACTCTAAAACAGAGAAGAAATAGGGGGATGTCTATAATGAATGAAGATACCATTTTTCTATTAAGGGAATTAAATGCAGGGTGTAAATCTGCTACAAATAGTATGGAACAGGTGAAACCTTATATTACTAACGAGAAGCTTATGTCAATTATTAATGAATATAATGATAAGCATATTAAAATTGGTGATGAATGTCATCAGATGTTAAACGAATCTAATGAAGGGGAGAAAGACCCCCAAGTTACGGCAAAGGCTTTTTCATGGATTAGTACGGAAATGAAACTGATGATAAAAAATGATGCCCATAAAATTGCTGACATAATGATTGATGGCTGTAATATGGGGATCAAGTCACTCAGTAAGTATATTAATAAGTATAAGGCAGCATCTGATGAAAGTGTGAATTTGGCAAAAAAACTTGTTAAGATGGAACAGGAGTTTATGAATGAGATGCTAGAATTTATGTAAGATATAGCGAATGATTTTAAGATGTAATGATAAAAAAAACTATGATGTTAGAGTAAAAACATTTATAGAATAGAAATAATAGGGTGTAGGCTTTAAAAAGGTTTATGCCTTATTTTATTTCATTCTACAGGATTTTTCCCTACATGCCATTGCACCATTTGCTATGCTAAATCAATAATAATGATTAATTATTATTAACATTCCTCTTAGACTTGTAAAAACCGCGCTGATAATAGAAATCCCAGTTATCTACGATCTCGCTAGAATATGCAACGCCAATACTTGTGATTATTATTCTTGTCCACATTGTGGGAAGAGGGATTAATATTTATTAAAAAAGTAAGGGAGAACAGCGGTAGAAGCCTATCTCCTTTTCATCTAGGAAGCTATGATGCAATCCTTTCTAATTCATTGTCTAATTAATTGACGAATTATTTATTGCTTAAATGTATAAACTTATGTATATACATTTCTTCAGAAAGGTGGTAAAATATAACTATGATCAAGAAAAAGGAGGGGGTTGCAATGTCGACAGCTATTCAAAAATGGGGTAATAGTTTAGGAATACGCATTCCACAGAATATTGCAAAAGAATACGGCTTTAGTCAAGGCTCCAAAGTTGAAATTTTAAAAACCGAAGAAGGCATTGTTATAAGACTTGCAGATCCAATTCCAACATTAGAAGAATTAATGGATAAAATTACACCTGTAAATCAACAAGAAGAAGTTACTTTTGGTGTAGCAGAAGGTGAGGAAATCTGGTAATGGCAGAACTAGTTCCTGAAAAAGGAGATTTAGTATATTTAAACTTTAGTCCACAAGCAGGAAGCGAGCAAGCAGGACATCGCCCGGCTATTGTTTTATCGCCTGAACTTTTTAATAGCTGGAAGTTCGCAATAGTTTGTCCTATAACAAACCAGTCAAAGAACTATCCTTTTGAGGTTCCTATTCCTAGAGGATTAGCTATTAGTGGTGTGATTTTAACAGACCAAGTAAGAAGTATTGATTGGAGAGTAAGAGGTGCAGTTGTTAAAGATCATGTACCTGATATTATAACAACCAAATGCTTACAATTAATAAATACCTTTTTGAGTTTTGATAAAGAAAGTTAATTAGGCTGCCCTAGACATAATAATGAGGTGCAATAAGCCCAAGGTGGCATAAGATATAACTCCCCAGAAATGGGGAGTTTGTTTATTTAGTAAGTTATTTGGTTAAAATAATAACGATTATAA
>CAYMAE010000086.1:0-3374 GCA_964388375.1 uncultured Ruminiclostridium sp. | reverse complement strand
ATATTAATTAGCAGGGCGGTGATTATGAATGGTAATTAATAAGATAAAAGTTTTTATAATAATATTGATATGTATTGCTGTCTGTGTTTTATTTTATTTGATGTTTTTTTACGGAACACCATGGGAAAAAAATCGAGCTAAGCAAGAAATACAAAATTATTTAAAAGATAAGTACATAGAGGAAATGAGCATTCAAGTTGTACATTACAGTTTTGGAATGGGTTATTCAGCTATTGCAAATCCTAAAGGTAATAGTGATAAGTACTTGGCCTTTAGGATTGATCCAATCGGAAATGATAAAGGATATAAAGATGAATATTTTAATGTGGTTTGGCAAAAAGAAATATCTGAGAGAGCAGAAAAATTAATTAAAGACATTTGCGACGCTGATGATTATTTTATATTCGCGAGAGTATCGAGAAATCCTTTGTATAGTGAATATACTAACAATATAAAAAATGTTCCAGCCTATGAAGAAGTAAAGGGTTTAATCAAAAAATATACGAGGATTACTTTGTATTTAAAAAAATCATTTGAAGAGTCCGATTATGAAAAAATATTGTCTATTGTAAAATGTATTGGATTAAGTGATTTGGAATTTGAAGGTTTAGAAATTAAATATACTTTTAATGATACAATTAATAAGAGATTTTCTATTGACGAAGAAGATATTGAAGAAATATTAACAATAGATGATATAAAAAACCTAGAATATATTTACTAGGTGGTAAATAAAGGTAGTAAAGACCGATTCGATTCGAAAATTACAGAGCAGAAAAATTACTACTTACAGGACGAGCTAGGAAGCCCTATCAGACTGGTTGATGGAAAAGGCAAGACTACTGAAAGATATCGCTATGATGAATTTGGAACTCCTTTAAGTCCGAAAATGGCTTTAGGATTGAATAAATCATCAAATCCATTTGGATTTACCGGGTATCAATACGATACAACAACAGGACTGTATTTTGCACAGGCAAGGTATTTTGATTCTGGAGTTGGTAGGTTTGTTAGTGAGGATAGGTACAAAGGCAACTCAGATTTCTCTAAAAGTTTAAACCTGTATATATACTGTGGGAATAATCCTATAGTTTATGTCGATCTATCGGGAGACAAATGGTTCGACGACTTTATAAAAGATTTCGGTTTTATATGGGATAGGAGAGATCAAATTATAAATTCGGATTCACAAGGGCGACAAATTCTTTATTGGTATTTATATGGTGGAGGAAAAGAAAGAAACATCCAAAATGACTACGGCTGGACTTTATATATGCAAAAAAATGAACTTTTAACAGAACAGATTAAAGGCGAGCTCTCTTGTGAGTTTAGTCAATTAAAGAATGGTCAATCAAAGACCTTAAATAAGACGCTTAAAGAATTTGCTATTGAAAACGGAGAGGATATTGTTGGATACCAATATCTACATGGAGTTAATTCTGACTTGAATTTATACAAATCATTTGGTGCCACTACTAATGATATTGGTTTTCAAATACAAGGAACTATAATAAAAGATAAAAAGGGGAATGTTCACACGGTAAATTCATGAGACCATAAACAACCAAATATGGTAATATAGGTTTTGATAAAAAATAGTCTAAAGCGTTGAAAATAATATGTTTTAGGCTATTTTTTTGTTGTAATATTCCACAGAATATAGTATAATAGTATATAAAATAACATAAAAGGAATATTGAGATGTACGAAGGAAGATTTTTTGAAAGTTTTTCAATTCTCGAGGATAAGCGTGAAGAGGGAAAAGTCCTCCACAAGCTAATAGATATCATCTTTATCGTAGTATCCGCGGTTATTTGCGGTATGAACGAGTGGAAGGAAATTAAATGGTGGTCAGAGCTTGAAGTAAATCGAAAATGGCTTAAAAAGCATATTGAGCTGCCCAATGGTATTCCTTCCCTATCTACAATCGGAAGGCTCTTCGATATCATTACACCTAAACAATTCGAAAAGTGCTTTAGTGCATGGATGAAAAGTGTTGTCTCCCCTGTTAAGGATGATATAGTTAGCATTGATGGGAAAACCATGAAGGGCTCAATCTATGAAGATTCTAGAGGAGCCCATATTGTAAGCGCAATTTGCCGTTCCCATAGTCTTGTTATTGGACAGGTAAAGACAAATGAGAAAAGTAACGAAATAACGGCCATTCCTGAACTTCTTGATATGCTATACATAAAGGGCTGTTGTGTTACAATTGACGCAATGGGCTGCCAGCGGAAAATAGCAGAAAAGATAATTGATGAATGCCACTCAGACTATGTTCTGAATGTAAAAGGAAATCAAGAAGGCTTACTTGGAGATATTGTAGAATGCTTTCAAAACAAAGAAATGCTAACCAAGATTGATAATCTACAATTGGCCTATAATCTAAGCAAAAGCAATAGGAAACCTCTTGGCGATAAAGACTTGTCTATGGTTAGAACAATTGATTTTGGGCATGGTAGGATAGAAAAACGCACTTATTACTATACCCAAAATATAGATTGGATGATTGATGCCAAAAAAGACTGGAAAGGAATTGCCGGAGTAGGAATGGTGCTTAGAGAAACTGAGGTTAATGGATCAAAATCAAGTGAGTATTCCTATTTTATCGGCAGTATAAAATCCGTTAAACAATTCGAGAAGGCCGTAAGAAACCACTGGCAGATTGAAAGTTTCCATTGAATTTGGATGTTACCTATCGAGACGATGCAAACAAAACAAGAAAAGGAACTGCTCCACAGAATTTAGCAATTGTTAAACGAATTGCATTTAACACGGTAAAAAAAGACACAATAAAGCGACAAAAAGATAGTTTGAAAATAAGAAGAATGGCTGCATTAATGGATCTGGAGTACCGAGACTATCTTATGGAATTAAACTTTAAATAATTTATTTCGCTGAATATCTCCGGAAAGGAATATTTGGCTTTTAATACACCGTTCGGTCATACAAAAACCCATTATCAATGACCAAAATTCACTTCAAGACAACATAATAACGAGGGATATTATTTTTTTAACTCTACAAGTAGAGAATAGGCAATAGATGGGTTCGTGAATTTGCCGTGATTTTCCGAACATTTGTTTGAATCTAAATCAACTCTAATATATAATATAAGAACCAGTATAATAAGAAATCAACACGCTCACGAAATCAGAGATTTCGTGGGGGCTCTTGGGAACCCTGTTATAGCAGAATTTTTGCTGGCGCAACACTAATGCTATAATAATCAGTATATAATAAGAAACCAATATTCACGCAGGAGGCTTATATGACAATTTTAGAAGGCTTGAATCCAGAGCAGAAAAAAGCCGTTATACATACAGAGGGACCACTTCTTGTTCTTGCAGGAGCAGGATCAGGGAAAACCAGAG
>CAYMAE010000085.1:0-3477 GCA_964388375.1 uncultured Ruminiclostridium sp. | reverse complement strand
CGGGTGGTTTATTGTTTCGCACGCTACGCGAGCTCAACAGGCTAAAGCCCATAATAAAAATAGGCATATATAAATATGCCTATAAATACCATATAGTTAAATTATAAAAAGACAAAATTAAAAGAGGACTTAATTCCTTAGCCCCCTTTTATTTCATGCAATTCACTAGTGTTAATAATCGACACAGTAAAAAAGAGTCAACACCCTATACTCAATAAGCTTTTTAATTACATCATATGCCGCATTGATGTATAAGCTCTTCCTGCACATCGTCCAATATTACGGCCTGCTCTTTTCATGGCCTTTACCGAACGATCCATCCTAAAATTTTCTTCAGCTAGAAGAGACATTGTTGCGCCCATTACTGCCCCGAGAATTACTCCACCGAAAAATCCTTTTCTCATATATTTTACCTCCTTAAATATATACTTTTCTTTATTATCTCAAGAAAATGCAATTTGAATTCATGAAGTGTTTGACAGTTATTAGATGATAATCTAAAATGAACGAAGAAAACGATTTGGAGGCAATAATATTTATGATTAATTCAAATTTATTAGATAGTATGCAGAATTTAGGTATAAATATTTCTTCTATTTTTATCCCTAATGATAAAATAAATATGCAAAAATGGTCAGTAGTAGCTTGTGATCAATATACGTCTGAGCTAGATTATTGGAAAGATGTTGATGAAACCGTTGCAGAAAGCCCATCAACACTTCGTCTTGTTTTTCCTGAGGCCTATTTAGAAATAGAAACCGAAGAAGAAAAAAAAGATAGAATCAAATCAATTAACGACAATATGACATCATATTGTAACGACAATATATTGTGTCAACTTAGTGACAGTATAATACTGGTTGAAAGATCATTTTCAAGTGGTCATAAAAGGCATGGTCTTATGTTATCGGTCGATTTAGAAAAATATGATTATAACAAGGGGTCTCAAAGTCTTATTCGTGCAACTGAAGGCACTATTATAGACCGCTTACCCCCACGAATTAAAATACGCGAAAATGCTTGCCTCGAATTACCACATATTATGTTATTAATTGATGACCCCAAAAAGTCTGTAATTGAGCCCCTTTTATCAAAAGCAGACTCTTTAGCCGAGGTTTACTCATTTAATCTTATGAAGGACAGCGGAACCATTAAAGGCTGGAAGATACATAATGAGAATGACATTGCTAGTATCGTCAATTCATTAAGCAAATTAGCTGATAAAGATAATTTTAAATCTCGCTATAATTTATCTGAAGATATGGATGTCCTATTATTTGCAGTTGGAGACGGGAACCATTCCTTGGCAACCGCTAAGGCTTGTTGGGAAAACACAAAAAAAGGCTTAGACTCAACTAAGTTAGCTAACCACCCTGCACGCTATGCATTAGTTGAAGTTGTGAATGTGCATGATAGTGGGCTTGTTTTTGAACCAATACACCGTGTTCTTTTTAATGTTGATAGCCATAATTTATTAAATTCATTTTCGGCATTTTATGAAAAACAAGACTGTAAAGTTAAGATACTATCATCAGATACAGATCTTTCTAGCTTTAGCGGGCACGCAATCAAATATATAACATCAGATACAGAAGGCTATCTTTTAGTTGAATGCCCCTTGTATAATTTAGATGTTGGAACTTTACAAAGCTTCTTAGATGAGTATTTGAAGAACAATAAAGATACTTCAATTGACTATGTTCATGGCCAGGATGTCACAAAGAAATTAGGTAGTATGCCTGGAAACATGGGGTTTTTCCTTGATAAGCTAGATAAAAACGAGCTATTTAAAACTGTAATTTTGGATGGCGCTCTACCTAGAAAGACCTTTTCTATGGGAGAAGCATCTGAAAAGCGATTTTATCTTGAAGCCAGAAAAATCAAATAAGACCTTCCCTATTGAAGCTCGGCTCTTAATAGCTCAAGAATCTTTTTCTCAAGCCTTGATACTTGTACTTGTGATATTCCAAGCTTTACGGCTACACTTTGCTGTGTCTGGCCTGAGTAATATCTCATTTTAATAAGCTCTTTTTCGCGATTTGTAAGTTGTTTTAAGGCACTGTAAAGAGAAATCCTTTCTACAGTCTCTGATTCCCCATCCTTATCATGAGCTACAATACGGTCAATCAGTCTATTCTCGGATCCATCTTCGTCATCATATTCGCGGAATAAGGATTCAGGTGCACGCGAGGCTTCTATTGCATGTACAATATTTTCTGGCTCTTCATTAAGAGCCTCTGCAAGTTCGTTAATACTTGGCGGTCTTCCCATTTCTTGTTCTAGTCTTTCACCAATAGCTCTTGCTTTTAGAGATAACTCTTTAAGGCTCCTGCTTACTTTTATTACTCCGTCATCTCTAAAATAACGGCGAATTTCACCTAGAATCATAGGAACTGCATAGGTGGAAAACTGAACATTAAAAGAGCAATCAAATTTATCCACTGCTTTAATTAGGCCTAAACATCCTATTTGGAAGAGGTCTTCAGTTTCCACATTACGATTTCTGAATCTTCGGGCAACACTCCATACAAGCCCGGTATTCTTATCTATAAGGGCGTCGCGGGCGTCTTTATCTCCGCTTTGAGCCCTTTTAATTAAGTCCAGGTTTGAACTTTTTTTTATATTATCCATACTCTAGTTACCCATTCCCTAATTGTTTGGTCATGAAGATTTTAGTACCTTTATCTGGTGATGACTCAACATTAAGACTGTCCATGAAGGTTTCCATAACAGTAAACCCCATCCCTGATCTCTCTAATTCGGGTCGTGAGGTGAAAAGTGGCTCTTTTGCTTTTTCAATATCATCTATTCCCTTACCTGAATCCTCTATTATTATTTCTACATACCCCGAATAAAGAGTACATGTCATTTTAATTATTCCTTCTTTTTCTTCATAGCCATGTATTATTGAGTTTGTTACTGCCTCGGATACAGCCGTCCTTATATCTGCCAAGACCTCTATTGACGGATCAGCCTGTGCCACAAAGGCAGCCGCAACTACACGGGCAAATGCCTCATTACTGGACTTGCTTGTAAACTCAACTTTTATTTTGTTAATTGATTGCATATTTTTAACCTCACTATAATTTAGTCTTTCTATTATGATTAAGCATCTAATTTAATCATTGAATCAATCTTAGACATTTTGAGTATCCTTACTATTTCTTTTCTTGGTTTTCTAACCGATAAACTTCCCCCTACAGTCGAAACCTTTTTCATTCTACCTGTGATTAGGCCTATTCCAGAACTGTCCATAAAAGATACTTTTGATAAATCAATTATGATATTTTTTACAGGCTCCATTATAAACTTGCTATCAATTCTGTCCCTTGCATCTCTTGATGTGTGATGGTCTATTTCACCCTCTATAAATACAATTAGAGTGTTTCCTTCTTTTTTAAACGACAAATTCATCTTTTCACCTCAAATTTCCATATAAAATATAGAATTCTCTATTTCCCGATATCATCCTTTATT
>CAYMAE010000084.1:0-3503 GCA_964388375.1 uncultured Ruminiclostridium sp. | reverse complement strand
ACACGAATTTGATCAGTAACAGCGGGACTGTTAGCAGACCGTTGGATGAATCAAAGCTACCGGAGCAATTAATGAAGGATATGCGGATATATTCGGATATTTTATTGAGAATGACAATGACCCATATTGGAGACATAGGGAAGATAATACCGTAGGAGGTTTGGGCATCCGAAATATGTCTAATCCGGCACAATTCGGTCAGCCTGCGGCTATCGGAGACAGTAACTATTATGATTTCACTATTCCGGGAAACACAAAAGATGGAGGCGGTGTCCATAGGAATAATACCATTGTATCACATGCTTGCTATTTGATGTGGGCTAATGGAATCAGTGATAAAGGCAGACTGGCTGATTTATGGTATCACTCACTTCTTTTAGGGTATGATGGAAGTTCAGATTTCAATACAGTACGATTGAATGTATTAACAGCTGCAAAAAATATGAGAATGTCAGCAGATGAAATTGCAATTATAAAATCTGCGTTTGATGCTGTGGGTATAACCGGCTTAACGCAAGCAGATATTAATGGTACAAATATTCTTACAGGTAAAGTGGTTATTGCGGATGCGGATACGACACTTGGAAATAATCAGGCTCTTTCTGGTGCCAATATTACTCTTTCTAGGGTAGGAATATTAACATCAGACCCTTCCTATTCAGATAATTATAAGGTTGCTGTTTCTGACGATGATGGGACATTTTCAATGATTAATATACTTCCTGGATATTATAAGTTAACTGTATTAAAAGAGGGCTATTATCCAACAACGCAGTTTATTAATTTGTCTTCTAGAAATATAAATAATTATTGTAGTACTATTGAACTTATATCTTCTTCATATGTAGGAGTAGGTACAGCAAGAGGAAAAATTGTTGATTCAGTGACAGGAGAAGGAGTGGAAGGGCTATCCTTATATATAAGAAATGGTATAAATTCAAAAACTGGAAATGTTATAAGAACATTGACGACAGATATTAATGGTGTATATGAAGTTGATGATTTAGAATCAGGTCATTATTGCATAGAAATTGTTGATAATAGAGATATCGATAATGAGAAATATCTAAAAACGTATTTTAATATTAAGATATTAGGCGAAAGAGTTATTGTTAATCAAAATGCAACAGTATCAATAACGCTTAATGAAAGTCAGTTAAGAATTGTATTAGATTGGGGTGCATATCCCCGTGATTTGGATTCTCACTTATTAGGTCCCACATCATCAGGAGGTGAATTCCATGTCTATTATGGCAGGAAAAGTTATATTGAATCTGGAGAACAAATTGCTGATTTAGATTTAGATGATACAACAGGATACGGTCCTGAAACTACAACAATATATAATCCAATCGAAGGAATATATACATTCTATATTTACAATTATTCAGGAAGTCCTGCAATGTCAACTTCTGGAGCAAGTGTACGTGTATATACAGGAAATAGTAATGAGCCTGCATATGTATTTAATATACCACTTGATACTACAGGAAGCTATTGGACTGTGTTTAGTTACAATTCGAAGACAAGAAAGATAACACCTGTAAATGTTGTGGGAAATAGTGTGGTACGTTAAGATGATTTTTATCATGTAGCTGTATGATTTGATTTTTAATAGATGCTGCTATGCTATAAATATGTGAAGGAGGAGCAAAAGTGAATAAAATATATTGTTTTCTGTTTTTACTTATAATACCTATATTGCTTTGCAGTTGTAGTAATAAGGATAGTAAAGGTTTGGAAAAGAAACATGTGGACCAAATTGAGAATGATATTGTTTTCATATGTAATTACCAATACTATGAAGACTGTTATATTAACAGAGGCTTTTTCATTGATAAATTCGGCAATAAAGGTTTTTTTGATTTATCTGCTGAAAGTGAAGAATATGCGAATATAAATGTTCTGTATATATATCTTGCAGAACACTATCATGAATATGAAATGTTTCCATATATAGAGGAAAACAGTCTGCTGGAATGTTACAATTCTTTATTGAAAATAGATATTAATGCAGGTGTCAGCGAAGAGTTTGTAATGTATGGCTATGGAATGGATATCATTTATGGGATTCGTACGACGCAAGGAGGAGGGAATGAGATAATTATGCTAGAGGAGTTCGGAGATTGGGAACGACATAATATGGATGAGAATGTAGGTCCAATAATGGACATCTTATATGATTGGAGAGAATTACTCCAAAAGATGAACACAACAACATAAGAAAAGTATTTACATGTTTACCGGAACATATTGCTTGAAACAGAATAATTAAAGTGAAAAACCTCCATATTACAGACACTATGGCATATATAAAAGCCTATAAATGGAGGTTTTTTATGAAAGCAGTAGGTATTTTTCGCAGAATCAAAATATACTTGAACAACATATAGGTATATTTTGTGACTAAAAAAAAATAAATATGCTATTAAGTGTCTTATAATTTAAGGACAGGCCAAACAAGTGATTATATGAGAAATAAACACAACAGACAATTTGTTTTCTACTTTTTGTGAAATTAGAAGAGGTGGCATTATGTATTATGAATTCAATAATGAGGAAAAGGAAAAGTTGAATCGGGTTTATTTAAGCTTTAAAGGTTATATGCTTGAAACGTTTGATGTATCAATCAACAATATAAAATATCTTTATAGCGAAGAGAATCCATACATTAAAATGAATATTAAAACTACAGAAGAATTCAACTCTTTTATAACTGATCCAGAGCACCGTTTAAGAGGGGCCTATATGGATACGACTAAAAAAAGTAGTGTTTGTGTACAATTTAATAAGTTATTAATTGAAAATGATCTTGGACATATTGCAACTGATAAAATTAAAATAATAGTATTTGATCAAGAAGCAATTGATAAAGCAAATGCATTGTCAAAACTCATAAGGTATTTAAATAGAAACAATGGACTTTTTCTCGAGTTAGAGGCAGGAAAGAAGATTAGACGAGTAAAAAAATATACCTTTGCAGAAGGATATATAAAGAACCAAAAATTAGTACAACTTGTTTTGCTTTATGATAAAATGAAATATTACAAGAAAGCCATTAAGAATTATGATTTTAAGCGTCTGAAAGATGAATATTACAAGATTCTAAAAGAATATGACACCAATGATTGTTATGAAAAAGAGGAGTTTCAATTATATGTTACATATAATGGTCATGGTGGCAAATATCATCATGGGGAAATATATATTGAAAATCCTAAACGCTTATATAAAGTGTAATGATTCAGGAGGTATCAGAAGCTAAAAGAAAGTTAAACAACTTGAAATGGAGAATGATATTTTAAAGCAAGTGTCACTACTACTAGGGAAAAAGTATATTTCATTATTTCTAATATAGAGAAATACACAGACTATTTAAAAACAAAGGCAATCAATAGGAAAAAAAGGGTTAGGGAGGTAAAATAAAATTACCTCTATCCATTCGCCGAATAGCGTAAAGTTACCTTCGGTTATTAGATGGATTGTTTGTACTTCAAATCGAC
>CAYMAE010000083.1:1223-3640 GCA_964388375.1 uncultured Ruminiclostridium sp. | reverse complement strand
ATGGTAAGGATACAGTCAAAGTAGCCCGTTTCAGGAACTATCCTGACGGGGATATTGGAAGAATTGCAGTACAGCAGGATTTGTTGAAAGCCCTAGTAAAACAGGTGCTAAGGGCTGAGAATATCCTTAGAATACCTGAACTAGTCTCGATAATAAATGAAAATGTCGAAACCGATATTGCTTTTAGTGAAATGCTTTGGCTAGCTAATGAGGCAAAGGATATCGATGTTAGTAGTGTAGAGACAGATATGGTGCCAGGAGTAGCAAGCACTATCAACAATTTATCTTATTGGCTCCCATATAAAAGCGAACTTCTTGACCTTATAAACGATAGGTATAACCCCCTTGATAAGCCAATTACAGAAGGTGATATATCAATAGTATCTTATTGGTCAAATAAAGAAGGGTAATATATTGTGTCATCTCTAACAAAAGTATATTATAGAATTTAATAAATAAAGGAGGCTATAAATAATGAATGTATGGATTGATCGAGATGGATGTATTTCCTGCGGATTATGTGCTGACATTTGTCCAGAGGTTTTTAGAATTTCTGAAGAAGATGACTTAGCTGAGGTATATGTTGATGAAATCCCTGAGGATGCTGAGGATTCAGTTCAGGAAGCTGTTGAAGGCTGTCCTGTAAGTGTAATTCACATTGGGGAAGAATAAGCATAATCATGGGGACGGTTCGTTTGAGCACGTCCCCGCTTTTATATCATGCTTTTATTCCATTAAGAATAACAGAATTGCCAATCCAAAGGATACAAACACTAATAGAACGGCACCGATAGCTGCTAGTTTATTATTTTCCTTCCACGCTTGTCCTGCAAAGCTGAAGGTATATATGGAAGATAACACTACATATGCAAGACCTATATAAACAATCATTCTTTGCCCTCCGTTGAGAAGATAGGCACAGTTTTTATAAGATGTCCCATCCTTCTTATTGTATAATCCACTTCTATCTTAAGCTCAGATTCAGGAAATTTACTTAACCAATTGTACTCCTCCCACTCTGGGATAGTTAAAAAATGCTCAACAGCGACTGTACCAAAGTTGAAAACATCGGCTTTTGCTTCCTTACATTTTTTAAAAGACCTTTCTATTCCATTGACTAAGAAGTTTTCCAAAGCCTTCTCAAGTAATTCTTTATTTTCTACGCTTTCATAATTAATGCCCGACGGAATAGATATTATTGAACCTTCTAGCTTTATTTTTAGTTTAATTTTAGGTTTGTTTAAATCTGCATGGTCTATTTCAATTTCAGGATTATCAAATTCATTAACTTCAAGAGACACGGCCTTATCAGGCTCTACTGGGTCATCGATACTAAATGTAGCTGTTTTTAGGTCTCCTCTTGCGATTAATACCATCTGAGTCTCGAACCCCGTAAGCTTTGCCACCATTTTATCACCATCAAATAGTGCTGAGCCAAAGTATTCTATTTTTTCTCCTCCACTACGGGGGATTTCCCCTGCATAATAATCCCCGTTATTATCATTTAGTTCTTTCTCTCCAGCACCTGCGCCCTCATCTTTAGGCTTTTCACCTTTTTCGTCCTCTTCCTTTTTCCCCTCAGTGCCAGCATCATCTCCACCTTGCTCTTTCTGATTGCTGCCCTCTGATTTCGAGCCTTCTTCTTCTTCTTTTGCTCCAGGCGAGACCGCACTATAAGTTACTATCAAAGCATGATATGGTGCTTTTAGTCCATCATAAAAGTCATTTAAGGTTACTCTAGGAAAGTATCCCGTTTCTTCAGATTTTCGCATTATATCCTCTATTGTCTGACTAATTAGCTCACCAGAATACGGTTCAGTCATCTCAACGAATTCCTTAGCTTCTCCTTTGCAGACAATTACAATGGTATTCCTTCTTATTTCTCTATATCTAATAATAGGGGCAATATATTCACCTAACTTACCACTCTGTGCTAAATCTTCTGATATTATAATAGCGTTTAGATGCATAAAATTTAGTCTTTTTGAGATATCGGTATTAGCAATCTTAATTGCATTTACAAGTGAGGGTGCTTCTATTGTAACTGATTTTGCTGATTTTTCTCCTTCTCCCTTCTTTCCTTTTTCACCTATTGATAGTAAAGGAATTTGAAATGTAAATTTAAATCTTTCATTTTCACCTTTTTCAATTCCAATAACACTTATATATGAGAATTCTCCTATCTCATGACCGTCATAACATCCCGTTAGTAAGAGGGGTATTAAGAAAAAACATATAAGACAACGTTGGATTTTTCGTATCATTTTATTATGCCTCCTTCTTTTTACGTATAACTGCCGCTATCAGAAGAATTAATGAAGGTATAAAAAACAAAAAGCCCCCCCATGTCCTAATTCTATTAATACTTACACTTATAACTTCTGATATTCCTCGTGGAATAAGGTTTAAGCAATAAA
>CAYMAE010000083.1:0-1123 GCA_964388375.1 uncultured Ruminiclostridium sp. | reverse complement strand
AACAGTCCCTGAAATAATAATACTCCATAAACCAATCTTTTTTATTTCCTTGTGTCCCTGAAGTGAAGATGCAATTATACCTAATATAGCAATTTCTCCATACACTGAACATCTTTGCAAGCCTACAATTATAGTCTTATCAAGTCCATATCCCAGCACAGGATACAATTGGCGAGGAATAAAATTTTGCGTTGAAAGTAAAATAACAAGAATAAATCCTGAAGTTAAAATATAAATAATAAATTTGGAGTATCTTGCAATAGTCTCCAGTCCCATGTAAGAAAGAACTGCTACACTAATTGATAGAAGAATCATAAGAAAGCTTGGAGGGCTTTCTGGCATAACATATATCTTCATTACTTCAACATACTCTCTCATATTTATGCTTGCGATTTGTAACAATAAAGCTGTTAAAACTAATAACGTTATTGATCCCACGGGTTTACCAAGAACCAAATCCGAAATCTGCATAATATTTTTATTATTGAATCTTTTTAGCAATAAGTATAGTATCATGAATCCCACTATAGCAGTAAGCATGGATATTATATTCATATACCATCCGGCAGTGCCTACAATACTTACTAATATGGCTGGACTAGTAAAAAACACCTTCATAACAATAGTAATAACCATTAGGCTTATTGCCTCATGGTAGCCAAATTTACCTTCTTTATTCATTGCCCCTACCTCCGGTCTGACCGGTCCTAATCCATCCTCTGGGTGAATCACCCATGCGTTTTTCGTTTTTTGTGTTTAAATAGTCTGGTCTATTGGTTTGATTATAAATATTATCGCGTATAATTTTGTCTTTATTTGATTTGGTAGTTGGTGAGATAGGTGAAAAGAAGGGTACTCCAAATGATTTAGCGCTTAGTGTCAACGCACAAAGTATAGTAAAGCCTACCGATATTCCATAGAATCCAGCCATGGCTCCGAAAGCAATCAGAACAAATCGATATATTCTAACTGCCAATGCTAATGAATAATTAGGAATTGCAAAATTTCCAAGACCCGATACTGCTACAATTATAATAAGAGATGGGCTCACCAATCCAGCCTCAACGGCGGATTGCCCCAATATCAATGCTCCAATAATTCCTAGGGTATTACCGGTAACCCC
>CAYMAE010000082.1:0-3726 GCA_964388375.1 uncultured Ruminiclostridium sp. | reverse complement strand
CTCCCTCATAATTATACTATATTGCCCAACTATAGAGCGCTTTTGCTTTATTTTACATAAAGTATTTAACTAATACATTTCAATATAGCGGCATATATTGTTTTTGGTTGTTGATGGGGTATAATTAATTAAAAGACTATTGATATTGAGGTGTAAAATATGGCAAGGATACTCCGAAATAGATATATTCCTTTAGAGACTATTGACTTAACCGCGGATGAGTTGCTTTATCGTGATGAAAATTACCTCATAACAAGGTGGACGCCTATAAAACCAAGAAAAGATATTGCGAGCGGAGTCTCGTGCGTTTTTTTAAAGAAGGGCTGGAAGATAAGCGCTTTTAGTGATGACAGCAAAAAAATAGTCTATTGGTACTGTGATATTATTGACATAGAATACGATAAAGAAACCGATACATATTTATTAAATGATTTACTTGCAGATATTAAAATAATGGAAGATGGGAAAGTACAAATAATTGATTTAGATGAGCTAGCCATTGCTTTTGAGGAAGGACTTATTACCAAAAACCAGCTTATATCTTCCTTGAAAAAAAGTAATGAATTGTTAAGCCTGGTTTATAGAAATGATGTAGCAGCTATGGTGAAAGAGATAATCCTTAAACATACCGGTATTGGAGTGTAAACAATGAGTATTGATATGATGGAATATATAAATGCGCGTAAGTTGGGGCTCAAGGAGTATTCTCATTATGTTTCCCAAGGTCGAAATGGGTATCTTCCATTTTTAGATGGAGTATTAAAGAATATCGATATTGTTTCCGAGGTGGATTTGGGGATTGTGGACATTCCGCTTAGGAAGGTAAAGGGCACCTATTCATATTTGAGGAGTATATCATTTGCACGAAACTATATGCCAATTATGGATGCCGGTTCTGAATTTGCAGTAAAGTGGCAGCAAGTGCACTCCTTTCAATGTAAGGAAGGGCTAACCGACCCAATCAAAGTCTATGAATACCTAAATTGGTACTATGTAGTTGAAGGAAACAAAAGAGTAAGTGTTTCAAAATATGTGGATGTTTATTCATATCCGGGTAAGGTAACTCGCCTAATTCCTAAATTCGACGAAAACAATAAGGATATTAGAACCTACTATGAATTTATGAATTTCTATAAGATGACTGGTATTAATGGTATTTGGATGTCCAATGAAAAAAGCTTCTCGGAGCTTTGGGATGTTATTAAAGACTATAAACCCAAAAGCCGTTTTGTTGAGGAAGCTGATAGATTTAAATACTTTTTTAGTGCGTTTTACTATAATTTTAGAAAAGCTTTTTATGATTTGGGTGGAGATGAATTACCCATTACAACGGGCGATGCCTTCTTGGACTTCTTAAAAATTCATGGGATCGAAGAAGAATTTACTGAGGATGAGTTTAAGGATAGAATTTGGAGACTTCTTTCGGAGCTTAAATACTATTCTGGTCAAGAGACCGTAGACATCCAGCAAATCCCCAAGCTAAAGACAGAGAAGAGCTTTATCGGTAAAATAACAAATTGGAGATATAATGAAAAGCTCAAAATAGGTTTCGCACATTCTGCAGATAGTCAAACCTCGAGTTGGACATATTCCCATGAGTTGGGGCGAAAGCATTTAGAACATACTTTATCGGACAATATAGATACAGTCTCAAAATTTAATCTGCCAGAGAGTAATGATGCTGTTCCCATGCTACAAGAGCTTGTAGACGATGGCTGTAATATAATCTTTACGACTGTACCTGCGCTTTTGAATTCTACTCTTAAGGTGGCAATGGATAATCCTGAATGCAACTTTCTAAACTGCTCTTTTCTTCATTCGTTTAAGCATGTAAATACATATTTCGGGAGGATCCACGAGCCAAGATTTTTAAGTGGTATGATCGCAGGAGCCATGAGTAAAACCGATAAATTAGGATATATTGCTCCAACTCCTGAAATTGACATATTAAGCGGTATTAATGCCTTTACTTTGGGAGCGCGCATGGTAAATCCAAGTGCAGAAATTCATATAAAGTGGCTCGAATTAATTGATGAAGATACTGACACTACCCAAGCAACAAGAGAGCTTGCTATGCTTGGTATTGATATAATATGCCATCATAATACCTTGGTTAACCGTACTTTTTCGAAGGAATATGGGGTATATACTATAAAGGAAAATAGCGAAGGTATTTATGAACCTGATAATTATCTTGCAGTACCAATATGGAATTGGGGTATTTTTTACGAAAAATATGTAAGAAGTATTCAGGCTGGTGGAACGCGCATGGGTGTCGGGAACGCTGATTTAGGTAGAGTGAGGAATTATTGGTGGGGACTAGATTCTGGCCTTTTAGACTTTTTCTATGCTAAAAGTAAGATACCGCCCGAAACCAGCAGATTAGTAGAGTTAATAAAGACCGCGTTTATTTCTCGTAGCTTCCAGGTCTTCCAAGGACCAATTTATGATAATAACGGAAAATTAGTTGTGGACCATGATGAAGAACTAAACAGAGAAGAGATTTTGTCAATGGACTGGCTTGTAAATGGAATTATAGGAGAAATACCAGACAAGTCAAAGTATCGTAAAATAAGTGATTTAAACACAGGAAAGATTGTGTAGAAAGTGGTAATAATAATTATAAACTAAGATGGGGGAATATGATTATGCTGTATGATGTTATAGTTTTTGGGAAAGGTCCGGCAGGAATGTCTTGTGCTATTTATACAACTAGGGCGAATATGAAGACTTTAGTATTAGGAAAGACAAACAGTATGCTACTAAAGGCTGATAAGGTAGAAAATTATTATGGCTTTGAAAATCCGATAGGGGGAAAGGAGCTTTTTGAGACTGGGATAAATCAAGCAAAAAGACTCGGGGCAGAAATCGTTGACGACGAGGTTGTCAGCATAGAAAAAACTGACAACTTTAAAGTCATAACGGTAAACGGCGAGTATGAGGCAAAAACTGTCCTCTTAGCAACGGGAGCACCTGTTGTGCGTGTGCCTATAAAAAATCTTGATAAATACGAAGGTGCAGGCGTAAGCTATTGCACTACTTGCGATGGCTTTTTCTATAGGAACAAGAAGGTAGGAGTGCTTGGATATAATGATTTTGCACTTCATGAGGCCGCTGACCTTCTGAATTTCACACAGGACATTACTCTTTTCACCAACGAAATGCCATTAAATATTTCTGATAATTTAAAGCCTATTATTGAAAAGCTTAAGGTAAACACCAACAAGATAAAGGAATTAGGCACAGGGGATACCTTTGAAGAGATTATTTTCGAGGATGGAACCAAGCACAACATTGAAGGCCTATTTATTGCATATGGCAGTGCTTCATCAATTAGTTTTGCTCTAAAGATGGGCATTGCCAGTGATGGAAAATCCATCACTGTAAATGATAAGATGGAAACTAATATCCCAGGGCTTTATGCAGCAGGGGATTGTACTGGCGCTTTTAAACAGGTTGCAGTAGCAGTGGGGCAAGGGGCAATAGCATCACGTCAGATGGCAGCCTATATAAGAAAGAAGTAAGGTCAATAATTTATATGAGACAAAGCAAAAGACGAGTTTTCACTCGTCTTTTGCAATTAAGAAGGAATCTATATAAAAAATTTAAATAATTTACCCGCTCCAAAAGGAGCGCAAAAAGGGGGCTTTGAAAGGGGTTAAATACTATATTGTTGCTACGTTTATTTCACTATTAATTGCTACATCTTGTTCTGCATTTGCTTCA
>CAYMAE010000081.1:0-3801 GCA_964388375.1 uncultured Ruminiclostridium sp. | reverse complement strand
TTTCCTGAATTGGCGTTGGATTTGTATACCCTTCAGATTTTAAAGCCTTCTGAATGGGGGCAATTAAATTTAAATCATTAATTATCAATTACATTCTCCTTTTGTTGTTCGCATTTACCTAACTATTCTTTAAAAAATATTTTTATTATGGTTTGAGTCTTATTGTCTTTTCATCTTTTCAATTTCTTCCGCAAGCTCATTTAAATAAGCCCAACGCGATATTGCCTGCTCCAATTTCTTATCAAGCTGCTCTTTTTCTGATATCAGTTGCTGCAACTTAATAAAATCACTGGAGGCACTAACTATGTCTTCCTCAACTCTTTGAATATCACCCTCAAGCTTTGCTATTAAATCATCTATCTGCTCAAATTCCCTTTGTTCCTTGAACGTAAACTTTAAAGGCTTGTCCTTTCTTCTTTCGGATTTCTCGGCGGCCTTGCCATTTGTATGCTTGGTCTTGACATTTGCTTGATCTTCTTGTTGTTCCTGAGTAATTTGAATATAGTCCGAGTAGTTTCCTGTATAACGCTTTATTATCCCGTTACCTTTAAAAGAAAAAATACCCTCTGCCACTTTATCCAGGAAAAATCGGTCATGAGATACAACAATAACAGCTCCTGGAAATTCATCGAGGTATTCTTCAAGAACAGTCAAAGTCTGGATATCCAAATCATTTGTTGGCTCGTCCAGCATTAAAACATTAGGAGCTTTTATAAGTATACGTAAAAGGTGCAGTCTCCGCTTTTCTCCACCTGATAGCTTTGATATCGGCGTCCATTGAACACTTTGAGGAAAGAGAAATCTTTCCAGCATCTGGGATGCACTTAGTGTACCATCACTGGTAGTTACGTTTTCTGCCTGCTCCCTAATATACTCTATAACACGTAGGTTGCTATTGTCCATATGGTCATTTTCTTGAGAAAAGTACCCAATCTTAACTGTCTCACCAATAGAGACCTTTCCCTGGTCCGGTTTTAGCATTCCAGCCATAATTTTCAATAGCGTTGATTTACCTGCACCATTAGGCCCAATAATTCCGATTCTGTCTTCTCTTAATAGACTATAGCTAAAATCATTGACAATCTTACCGCAGGGGAAGCTTTTACTAACATTATCAACTTCAATTATCTTTTTACCCAGCCTAGAAAAGTTTGCTTGCATTTCAATCTCGGCATTATCACTGTGTCCTTGCTGTTCAGTGAGCTTCTCAAATCTTTCTATCCTTGCCTTCTGTTTGGTCGTGCGTGCCTTAGCCCCTCTTCTTATCCATTCAAGTTCTCTTTTTATCAAACCTTGACGCTTTCTTTCTGAAGCTTCTTCTAGCCCTTCTCTTTCTGCTTTCATCTCCAAAAATTTAGAATAGTTAGCTTGATAGCTATATAGCTTACCTCCGTCAAGCTCTATTATTCTATTCACTACTCTGTCAAGGAGATATCTGTCATGGGTCACCATCAGTAAAGCGCCTTTTCTTTTATTCAAATACTTCTCAAGCCAGTCAACAGTGTCATTATCAATGTGATTGGTTGGTTCGTCCAAAATCAATAAGTCAGCAGGGCTTATTAGGGCACCAGCTATGGCTATCCTTTTCCTTTGTCCACCGGATAGCTTCCCTACATCTGCTTTAAAGTCGGTTATCCCCAATTTTGTCAGAATGCTTTTGGCCTCTGATTCAATTGACCATGCATCAAGGCTGTCCATTCTTTGAGTAAGCCCTATTAATCTTTTTTCATACCACTCATCACTTGGGTTCTTCCTAACCTCTTCCAGGGCTTCCTCATATTCTTTAATCAGCTTCATAACAGCCGTGTCACCTTTAAAAACCTGCTCAAGTATTGTATTTCCTTCAATAAAGTCAGGATTTTGAGGCAAGTAACCTATTTTTATACCATTGGAATAGATTATGTTTCCTGTATCATAAGCCTCGTTTCCGGCAAGAACTCTTAGTAATGTTGTTTTCCCTGTGCCGTTAACACCGATAAGACCAATTTTCTCACCTTTATTGATACCAATTGATATTTCATTTATTAGTATTTTTTCGCTATAGCTTTTTGATATTTTCTCCGCAGATAAGATCATTAAATCTCCTTATTCCTATGACTTCTTTATAGGTAAAAATATTCAATATTTTTGTATTTGCATCATAATACAACAACACTTTAAAATACCACAAAGGGCCTTAGCTGGTCAAATAGATTGGGTAGGGAGATTCTGACAAGTCAGTGACGGCGTCCAATCAGAAACATATGAGAATAGACTCCTTGTTCTAGTTTTCGTATATGGTAGCTATATCATGTATTCTACGCTTCATTTCTGTGCGGATATGTAACGGCTCTAAACACTCGCATTTATCCCCAAAATTAAAAAGAATATTGTAGTAGTATTCATTCTCTATGAAAGGAAAACTTACAATGTAATGCTCGTCACCATCTGGCGAAAAGTGTTCATAAGTGCAATAATCAAGTACCCTGTCCATGACAGATTCATGAATACGAATTTTGATTCTTGTTTGCATAGTTGCCAAAATATCAGCAAAATCTAGCTGTGGTTTTTGATAATCTCGTGGCGTAAATAATTCTTCTTCCATTTGTAGGTTTGATGTACGGGATAGTCTGAATAAGCGAAAATCATTTCTTTTATGGCAATACCCTTGCCAATACCAATGACTGCTTTTCAATACGAGCTGATACGGCTCGGCTGTCCGTGTGGTTTTATTTCCGTATCGATCTGCATATTCAAACGAAAGTAGCTTGCTTTCCTGTAAAGCTGTTTTGATAATTTCTAAATATGGTTGTATGTTCCTGTTGCCCATCCAGGGATTTAAATCTATATGTATTTGATTTGCTTTTAATTCAATGTCTTTGGCTCTGTCGGCGGGGATAAAACTCTTGACTTTCGCAAGGGCGTGTACCAGTTCATCACCTCGTATCATGCTGGAAAGACTGGAAAGCCCCATCAAGAGAGTGGAAAGGTCGGTAGTCGAAAAAACCTTTCTATCAATCTTGTATTTCGGCATGATTTCAAAGCCGCCGCCCACTCCCGATGTTGAGCGAACAGGAATACCCGCCATGTTGATAGTGTCTATGTCACGGTAGATTGTGCGGGGTGAAACTCCAAATATATCTGCTAACTCCTTTGCGCCTATACGCTCTTTATCAAGGAGTATCATAATAATGCTAACAAGCCTGTCAACTTTCATCTGAAAGCCGCCTTCCAAAATTTCTTGTTATCATTATAGATTGTTGCCATACTGTTGTCAACAATTACAAGGTATAATAAAACGAATAAATCAATCTACCTATCAGGAGGAAACACTATGCAGAAACAAGCCTTAGTAATAATCGATATTCAAAATGACATAACAAAGAATTACAAGGATGTTATTGGCAATATCAATAAAGCTATTGATTGGGCAGTCAATAATGATATTCATGTTATTTATACAAGGCATGAAAATTTATCAGTCGGCACCAGGACTTTTAAGCCCAATACATATGGGGCTGAATTAGCTTCAGACCTGAGAATAGTATCAAAAAATGTTTTTACAAAATACAAAGGAAACGCATTAAGCTGTGAAGAATTTACTGGCTTTATTAGTAAAAATGAAATATGTGATTTCTACATAGCAGGAGCAGATGCTGTTGCTTGTGTTAAATCAACCTGTTACAACTTACGCAAAGCAAATTACGGCGTTATTGTCCTATCAGATTGCATTACCAGTTATGACAAAAGGAAAATTGACGAAATGCTACGTTATTATGAAAGTAAAGGCAGTAAAATCATTAGTTTAAATGAACTTAAATT
>CAYMAE010000080.1:1285-3848 GCA_964388375.1 uncultured Ruminiclostridium sp. | reverse complement strand
AAGTAGCAAAAATAACCGATATAGTTATCCGACATGCAGATGTAACCATGGATAAGATAACGGTTAAGAATGTTAATTAATGGTGGTATTACATAAAAGTAAAGAATCAAGTCGCGACAAAAAAACATACCTTTGTCCTAGTGTAAACGAGAGCAAGTAGCCTACCCCTAAGGGTAGGCTACTACATTATAATAAGCAAACAATTGATCAAAAATAATCCTTATACAAAATATCTTTTTTAGCTGCATTCAGAAGGAATTATATACCTTTTTTTAAACTGGATACAATCTATTGTGGGATATAAAAAGTTTGGGATATTTATATATATTTATATTCAACTATAAAACGTATATTCTCTCGATGGATGAGATACCTATGGATGAGGACGGCATTAAACAGATAAATATTGTAGACTTTTTACTGAAAGAGTAAAGGGTAGAATAATGACTCGGTTTTTCTTTAAAAAGAAATTAGCTACATTTACAATTAAGCCTTAGAAGAGTCTGCTGGTTCTATGTCAAAGAGTATTTTGATTATATTAATAAAAAGCTTTTTAAAAGAGTCCGGACAGATTTTATACTTGGTTCTGCCTGGACTCTTATGGTTGATATATTCAATTAAATAGTCTATTTAAAGGTAATAGTATCCATAAGACCTTTTGTTTCTAAGGCTTCGTCCTCATTGGAAAATGTGTTTATAAATACAAGAGCATAACCATCAAATATTGCGGCATAGTATTTCTGTGTGAGTTTTATAGTACCTGCATCTACGGTGGCTTCCATAACGTCAAAGTCTTTATTGCCCAGTTTTTCTGTTGTTACTTCCGCAAATGTATAGGGCATACCGGTTTGTTCCATACCTGTTTTTGTCATGGCCAGGTAATCTTTACCGGACTTAACAGTAACAGAACCCAATAAACCAAGGTTTTCAGCCATGCAAAGGACATTTGGGTTTACTCCCTGATGAGTTAATGGATATTTAAAAGAAAATACAAGGCTCAAGGTCTTTTCTTTAGAAAGATCTATTTGTTTTGCTAAGTCTTCATTATTCTCTGCAATAGCGTCCTGACCTGCTTGCAGAAGGGCTGCTTTTTCCTCCTCGGTGGCAATGTGCCAGTCTTCAGGTATGTCAAGCTCAAGACCAAAATAGTCATTGGTGTATTTGGTTCCCTCCAGTGTACCCATGGTAATTGTTTTTGCAGTTCCACCTTTATTTGAAGCATTGTCATTTTTGGTGCAACCTGCCGCAAAAATAAGTGATGTGGCAAGAATTAGTCCTACAGTTGTTTTGATAATTTTCATGTCTTGTTTCTCCTCCTTAGATTGTGGCGGAATCCGGTATTTCTATGGTAGAAATCTTTGATTCCATGTGGTTTTTTCTATATATAAAATACATGATAGCTATTACCAGAACACCGCATGTAATAGTAACCGGTATTTTATTAGTTGATATGAATTGATCGACCTGATCGGTGTCCCGTAATAATTCCGTCAGAAGTGGAGTCCCGTTCATAGAGATATGTACAATGATAGCAGGCCAAACTGAACGGCTCCAAGTTGAGATAAGTCCCAAAACAATACCTAAAATAGATGCGTAGGCAATCTGAAGCGAATTACCATGAATTAAACCAAATATTAAGGCTTGAATAAATATAACAAGCATAATGTGAATTTTCCCTTTTAATTCGTTTATTATTAAACCTCTGAAAAGGATTTCTTCGATGAAAGGCGCCAGTATCACAACAGAGAGTATTATCATAAGCGGAGTTCCGCCCTCAAAGATGAGCTTTATTTTTATTGCATGATCAGGGAATAGCTCTTCCAGTCTAAAGATTAGTAGTAACCCCTGAAAAAAATATTGCAGTGAAAACCCCAATACTAGCAAAATCGGAGTCTGACGGTGATCAAATTTCTTAAAACTGCAGGCAAGAGACAGCTTCTGTTTTCGAAGCTTTATAATACCCCAATAGATTAGAAAACTAATTATTGATGATATTATGACAGAAAGGGAGAGGTTTTTAAGCGCAAAACTATACCCCCATCCGAACATCATAATGAGTTGGACTATAACTTGAAGGATAAAGTAGATGGCGGTGTACATTATAGAAGAAAGGATTGATTTAATGAATTTCATTATCTTTGACCTCAGATTTATTTCTTAATTTTCTTTATAATAAGATTGAGCGAATGACCCTAAAAGATCATAGTTCAGAGGAGCATAATCTTTTTATTTGTAGGTTAGTCAAATTCACCGTCCCTTTAATTCGTTGATGATATAGTTTGATACAACTGGAAAAGACTATGCTCAGGAACAAATAACCTGTTCTCTTGTCCTTCCATGGATGTAATAGGTAGTAAAATGGTATGTAAGCTTGAGTTATTGGTAGGTAGGGTGAAAGTAACTGTGCCTTTATTAATGCTTTAGTGAGGTTTTATGAAAACTTAAATATTTTATTTCATCTTATAACCTTCATCCTAAATAAATAAAAACACTCGTCTTAAATAGTGATAATTTATTTTTTGTTTTGAGGTTTATGGTCACTTACTATAATACCAAGTGGTAT
>CAYMAE010000080.1:0-1185 GCA_964388375.1 uncultured Ruminiclostridium sp. | reverse complement strand
ACTAAAATAGCGGGTTGTGCAATAGCTGCACCGACACAGATAATTGTAGCAACAATCCCAGATCCTAATAGCCACCAATCAGTTCCACCAGTAATTTGAAATAACTCGGTATCGCTTAGCACAGTATACTTTGAAATAGTCATTTTGTTTTTCTCCTTCCTCAAGTATATTCTATCTCTACCAACTTTAATACCCCTACCGCGGATATGGATATCTACAGCCAGACAAGACCAAAATAGATTAGAGAATCGACGGATTCACCCCAATATACAAATCCGTCACCATATCATCCATGGAGTCGCCTTGTTTTAGTTCCTTGATGTTAACACTGTAGACAGAAGTAACTTGAGTTAGCTTGTTTTCCTGAATATATGCCATCATTTGGTTTAATGTGTTTTGCAATAGTTGTGGATTACCCTCATGCCTTGCATAAACTGCATATTTGAGATGGAAAATTGGTTTGAATATGTAAGGCTCTTGAATTGATATTTCCTTATCGAGGGGGACAAGGATTTCCATATCCAGTATTGGACCTGCTGCGGCTTGTTCTACAGCGAATGTTGTAGTTACAACTGCCCCAGATTTGTTAGCACCCGCTTCTTTTATGGTATTACCTATATCAGAAAGGGTTTGTTGAATCTCAAGCTGGGACATCTTTTTTCTGATTGAAAAAACATTTTCCATTTTGTATTCTTGATTAGCTTTAATTTCTATCATAAGTAAAACCTCCGGTATTATCAAGTATTTTAAGGAATAATCTAATCCACATTTCGACATACATTATTTTGCAATATGCAAATAATAACTTAAAGTTTGAATTATTTGTGAAGTAAATATTGCAAAACTAAAGCAAGTTTAATAAAATAATTAATTGTGTGCATCTAATAGGTCTTAGTGACTGTTCGCAAGGAAGTAGCTTAAATGAAGTCTCTGAATGCAATCCATATTGTTGAAAATATAACCAAATGGTTCCAAAGAAAATAATATTTTAATTTTTCATAATTGTCAATAGACAATTTCCAAAAAAAAAAAAATAAGGTAAATTACAACAAATTGTTGCTAAATTGGAACAGTATATGTAAAATAAGCATTGATATGCTTTGGAAATAATAGTTACTTTTCGGAGGAGAAAGTGTTAAAAAAATATTATTGTGTAAAACAACATGATATTACTGACTGTGGGGC
>CAYMAE010000079.1:0-3995 GCA_964388375.1 uncultured Ruminiclostridium sp. | reverse complement strand
GGAAGTCAAGGCTACTAAATCAAAGATAACCGCAAGTATTGAATTGGATGTTAGAGATAAAGAAACATCAGAAGTTACGCGTAAAATCGTAAAGAATGTTAAACCACATGATGACTTATATGACTTATCAGGTGAAAGACAAATATATTCTAATATGCGTATAGACAAGATGACAGTTCTACCTCAAATGAGCATTGAAATCAACGGTAAAGAAATCTTTGCTGGCGGGGTTATTAATAGCTTCGATGAGGATTTGTTAAAAAGAACGCAGATTAGAAAGACTATCATTGAACATTTTGAAAAAGAAAAGAGATTGAACTCAAAGGGTATAAAAGTGCTTAGCCTTTTCTTTATAGACAAGGTTGCTAATTATCGTAGTTGGGATGGGGATACCCAAGTAGATGGTAAATTTTTGACTTGGTTTGAAGAAGAATATCAGGAAATTGCAAAGAAGTATGCTGATTGTGAAGATATTGTAGGAATAAAGGAATCGGTTAATAGAGTGCATCAAGCGTATTTTGCAGAAGACAATAAGAAACACTTTAAGAATACAAAAGGTGAGTCTGCTGATGATATAAGAGCATATGAATCTATTATGAGTGATAAAGAATATCTATTGAGCTTTGAGAATCCAATAAGATTCATATTTTCCCACTCTGCACTTCGTGAAGGCTGGGATAACCCTAATGTGTTCCAAATATGCACATTGAATGAGAACTCAAAGAGTAATGATAAAAAACGTCAGGAAATCGGGCGTGGTTTAAGACTTTGCGTTACACAGGATGGTGATCGTGTTTATGGGTTTGAAACAAATACATTAACGGTTATGGCTAATCAAAGCTATGAAGACTTTGCGAAGCAATTACAGACTGAAACAGAGAAAGATGGTGGATTCAAGTTTGGCAGCGTGGAGTATATATCATTTGCAGGAATACCTTTAGTGGCGAATGAAAATGGGAAAGAGAATATGACCGTTCAGGAATCAGAAGCGTTGTACTCATACTGCAAGGAGAAAGGGTATATTGATTATCAGGGTAAAACGACAGAAGACCTTAAGAAAGATTTACGAAATAGTGCCGTTGAGATCCCTTCTGAATTCAACGAATATAAATATGATATCCTTGAATATTTCAAAAAGGTATGTGGTAATCTTAATATTAAAAATACCGAGGACACTAAACACTATAGACTAAACAAGCGGGTGGTTTCAGATAATCCGTACTTTATTGAACTTTGGAATAGAATTAAGGATAAAACAAAGTATTCAGTTAAATATGAATCCTCTGCTCTAATTTCTGCTTGTGCTAACAAGCTATTAACCGAACTTAGAGTTGATGGAATTGAAGTTGAATATACAAAAAGTAAGATCAAGAAGAACACAACTGGCATAGAAGGGCAGATAACCCATATAGATGCAGAATATATTGACAGCAGGAGCAGATACCTACCTGACATTATAACATTCCTGCAAAATACTACTAATTTAACAAGACGAACCATTATGGAAATATTAAAACAAAGCGGCACTTTGTATATGTTTTATATCAATCCCCAGAGATACATGACAGATGTTGCTGAATTAACAAATGATGTAATTGTTGAATTTGTATTGCAAGGAATTAAGTATACAAAAATTGACGGGCAGGAATTCTATCTGCAGGAAGTATTTCCCGATGAAGAATTAACGGGCGATTTAGTAAGTGAGCTGGTGAAAAGTGATAGGAGTGTATATGAGTATAACCGATATGATTCTGATGTTGAGAGGGATTTTGCAAAGGCTCTTCAATTAGATGACAGTGTTGTGGTTTATACAAAACTTCCTACAAAGAAATTTGCTGTTCCTACACCAGTAGGTGAATATTCACCAGACTGGGCTGTGGTTATCAGGAAAAATGAAGGCTTAAAACTTTACTTTATAGCTGAGACAAAAGGAACAACAAAGGTTGATAACTTAAGAGGAACAGAGCGTTTAAAAGTATTGTTTGGTGAAAAGAGATTTAAAGATGTTGGTGGTGCTGGTTACATTATTGCCAATAAAAAAGATGAATTTATCAAAGAGGCAAAAAGATATGACGATGATGGTAGCATAACACATTTGCCATAAAGATTTTCAAGGGCATCATAATCCTAACTGGGTATATGATTCAAAGAGAATAGATTTATAACTACCTGAAAATTAAATAAAGATATTGCTTTAAAAATCCCGTATGGTTCATGCGGGATTTTTTCATTTTTATTTTCAATAATTATATTGTTTATAAAAAATCTTTTGACTAATGGAACTACAGAATGGACAAAAAAGAATAATTTTGGACTAAGATTTATTCAGACACTGCAGTAAGAACTATATTGATTGAAACAAGAAATCCCAAATTTATATCACAAGTTTATTTAAGGAGGTTTTCAAATGAAAGATAAATTTAATGATCCATTTGTAGTTCCAGCATCATCGCTTGTATCTATACCTGTTACAGAAACCATTGCTAAGCTTTTACAGGCTATGTTTAGCACTAAAATAGGTTCGCTGGAACTGGAAGTTGACGAAGATGGAGTAGATGGCCCATAGCTTATTGTATCCTGTTATCTATCCAATGTAGAGAATAATCAGTGGATGTCATTATGAAAATCTATACCCATGTCACCCAAGAACAGGCATTGGCTACTTGTGGTGGGTATTATGAAAAGTTAAATCAACAGCATATAGAAAGTGCGATTTAAGATATGAGCAGTCAAAAAATGCTTTGACTGCTTCCCTAATTCTAATATAAAAATATGATGACAACGGCTTCAATAACAGGTTAGAAAACATTGCTTTTAATTGGATGTAATTATGAAAATCTATAATCATGTCACACAAGAACAAGCGCTTGCTTCATGCAGTGGGTATTATGAAAAATTAAATCAAAAACACTTGAAGAGTATAATATAAATAATATAAACGGCAACAATTGAAAAGTTCTCACTTACTGCCGTTTATGCTTTGGCAAATATAGTACATAGAAAAATACTTGCTTTATACTGTCTAAAAATGGTATAATTTGTAGAAGAAAATTTATAGGGCAAGGGTAGAAAAGAATGAATCCAGAAGCTCAAGAATATTACAATATAGCAGGATGGCTAAAAGAAAAAGTTCATTATCATAATAATTCAAAACGTACCAAGATAAAAAGAACACAAGTGAATTATGGAGAAGTATGGTACTGTGATTTAGGTTATAACATAGGTGCTGAGAAGAATAAGTGCAGACCTGTTTTAGTAATGTCAAACAATAATATAAACCAATCTGAAAAAGTTGTAGTTTTGTGCATGACTGATGCTAAAGGAAAATTAAACTCCAGAAATCTTCCTGTTCAGGATTCTTGGTTTCTTTTATATTCTACTACTGTTGATGATGATAAAAAAATATTCCCTGGAAGAACAATTCCAATTAAAATGACGCCTTATACTTTTCTTGAAAAAGATAGTATCGTTCAGTGTGAAGAAATCAAAGCTGTTAGTAAAGCGAGATTAGATACAACAAGGGGTTGCATAGGTACGCTTATACCGACAGATTTTGAAATGATAAAGAAAAAATTTAAAAGAGCATATAATTTGTAAGTTGACAAATATGATTTATTCGCATATAATGTGAATACAGAGATATACTATGATTAAGTCCTACACTTGAGCAATCAAGATACAGTAGGTACAATATAATGTTTCAACGAAGCCGTATGGTCTGAAAAGATATAGCTTCTGGAAGCTCCCTGATTATTCAGGGAGTTTTCCTTATATATAAATATAAGAAAATCAGCTGGTACCTACTGATGCACTTTGACTATAAACTTCTTACTAAAAAATAGATTTTTTATAAAAAATTGGTCAACAATGGGCAACAAGGCATCCTTGCCAACAGGTTAAAACCCTTGATAAATCAATAGATTTGAGCACGTCTTCATCTTTCGTAATCAATAGGTCAGGGGTTCGACTCCCCTCACCAGCTCCATTTTAAAGGC
>CAYMAE010000078.1:0-4148 GCA_964388375.1 uncultured Ruminiclostridium sp. | reverse complement strand
GAGCACTTGACTTTTAATCAAGGTGTCCGGAGTTCGATTCTCCGGTGGATCACCAAAGCACCTGTAACCAGACAGTTACAGGTGCTTTTTTGTACCCTAAAAAAGACACCTTGACTTTTAGACACCTTGATTTTGAGCTCATGAATAATTTTTATTCGGAGGCAGAACATGGTTAGGAGAAAAAGCAGTATCGCTAAGAAGTTAGGAAGAAAACTTTATCAGGATTATGAAATTGAATTATTCGATTTGCAGACTATGAAGGAAGGCTTTCTGTTCGAACAGGACTGCAGAGGAAACTCGAGAGCAACTATTCAATACTATGATGGAAACATAACAAGGTTTATCGCTTATCTTGAAGAGCAGGGTCTTGCTACAGATACATCAAGTATCTCGAAAGAACAGATTCAGAAGTACATTCTTAATTTAAGGAACGCAAAAAAGTGGGCTAAAACCGCTCACATTAAGTCCGGCGACTATCTTGTGTCCAAGAGTATCCAGACCTATATAAGAGCCTTAAAAGCGTGGGCATCATGGATGGAAAGCGAAGGGTATTTAGAAGAGGGAATAGCCGCAGAAATTAAGTTACCGAAAGCAACAAAGAAAATGATTGAAATTCTTAATGAAGAAGAGATAAAAGAGATCATAAAGTTTTTAGAAGCCAAACCGGAAAACCATTACAGGGATCTTTTGATTATTATGATCTTTCTTGAGTGTGGGTTGCGGCTTGAGGAAGTAACAAAACTGAAGCTTAAGAATATTAATCTGAAACAGAATACCATGAAGCCACTAATATGAAGGCTTCCATTAAGATGATAAAGGAAAGGAGAGATAAATTGTGATTTCTGAAGAGGAAATGAGAGGAATTATGAGACAAGATGCAATAGATGCTGAGATTAGGGAAGTTTTGAAAAAGGAAGCTGCTCTTGATTTAGCGATCAAATTAGGCATAGCAACTGATGAAATGATATTAGAGTATTACGGTGACATGCCTAGAGAGGTATTTGAGGAGTATTGCGTGCCAATATATTATGAGAGGAAGATAGAAGATGAGGAATAAATATAATGAGATAACTTACAGTTATTCCAGAGCAAAAATGCTTGATGCTTGTGCAAGAAGCTATTATTACAATTATTATGGATCAGCTGGAGGCTGGCGTCAGGATGCAGCCCAAAGAACAAAACAAGTATACAGGCTTAAGAAACTACAGGGCCTAAACGCATTAGTCGGTGAGGCTATACACACATCTGTTGCTCAGTTGATTGCTGATCCAGAGTTCACAAAAAAGGATTTTAAAAAGCTTGTTAACAAAACAATACGCGAAAGTTATAGAAATTCACTTTCAAAGCGTAAGGAATGGATTGAGGACACTAAACTCTTTACGATGATGCAGGAAGTTTATTATAATGGCGAGGTTGAGCCGGATACACAGAAAAAGATTATTGAAAAAATTAAATCCTGCATTGAACATCTGGATAGTTGTGAAACTATGAAAGAAATAAAGGAGTCAGGCGATATTATTACCTTAGATGAATTAAAAGAATTTACCTATAACAACTGCAAAACGTATGTAAAGATTGATGCACTATATCAAAATAAAAATAATGATGAAATAGTAGTTGTTGATTGGAAGACTGGAAAGGGGGGCGAAGTAGAAGTTGAACAGCTCTTATTGTATGTGTTTTTTGTTCACAAAATGTATACGATTCCGGTTGAGTTAATTGAAGCAAGATTAGAGTACCTTGAAGATGGAGATAGTGCTTCTTATAGATTCACAGAACAAGATATGAAGATGGCTGAGGCAATTGTTAATAAGGGTATAAGCAGAATGCAGAATTATATGTTCGATAAGGATAAAAATATTCCAATGCCAGAAGAATACTTTGCTAAAAATCAGTCTTCAAGATGCAAGTACTGTAATTATCGTGAGCTTTGCTATGAAAATATAATGGTAATACCTGAAAAGGAATCAGAAAAGGTTTTAGCTATGATTTGAAGTTAAGAATAGGTGTGGAAGTTTTGTGAGCGGTGCGCTATAGTTGTATTTGCTATTCCAGCTTTATTAACATTTAAAGAATATATTCTAATGTTAGGTGAATTGGACAAACGGGTCATGAAATAAATTTATAAAAAGGGGGTGTCACGGTGGGTTTTCAGGTTGTTTGGCATGGCTTGGAAAACGAGTCAATTGCTAAATCTATAAACAATTCCATAATGGAGTTCCGAGTTGAGAAAACATGTAAAGTTCTTAATAGCCTTGGGATTCAAAGAGATGTCGTGCTTTCGTTAATAAAAGAGCACAGTGACGCTATACCAAAGTAGTAATTTGTCACGTCATAATAAACCAGATCAGTATTGCAGTTGTATTGGAGTCTAATTCTTTCATGAAGACAAGCTGAAGGTCATCTTTGTATTTATTGAAAAAGGAAAGGCTCCTGTATAAATCATCAAGTGAAAAATCAGTTTTTTTCAAAGAAGCGAACTTTACTCTCGACCAACAAAAATATGTTATTATTGACAAATGAAACTAAATTAGATAATATATATAATACGAGGCTTAATAAGGTATCCGTCATGCAAACAAACCACTCTATTAAGCCTTTCACTAGACAATACCTCAAAGAGGAATGTCAAAATTTTAATATACTTCTCTTTATTCGTATTGACAGGATTCTATTGGTCATTCACTAAATGAGATATTGATGTGCACTAAATTATTTCGTTTGGGTTAATGATAAAAAGTGAGATGGAGGATATTAAAAATGAAAAGAACTGTAAAATTTCTGCTTGTACTTACAACTGTATTTTTACTTGTTTTCACATCAATGTGTTTTGCTGCATCAACATCATATGATTTTAATACTGGAGATGGAGGAAGAGCATGGTTGAGTGGAAGAGATAATGGAGTTTTTTATTCATTGACAGATGGTTCACATACTTTAAGCTTAACCAATTCCAGCGGTACTGGAACCCTTTATATTACCTTGTATAAAGACAACTCATGGTTTGGCCTAGGACAGATGATGGGAACATGGACATGGAATGTTTCAACTGGGACAAATGATTCACATAATTATAGTGTTGATGAAACAAGAAATGACTATTATTTATTCTTTAAGGGTAGCGGGTCTTATGTGAGTTATTCAGGATCTGGAACGTTCAACTAAAATATTATCGTAGGGAACGGTATAATCAGTTCCCTACTTTTGAGGTGAATTATGTTAAGTATTGGTTATCTATTCCAAATTTTATATGTTGTTATTATTTTTATATTATTATTACGAAAATATACGGTACAAAAAAACGTTTATGAAGCCGTGATTTCATTTGGATTTCTTATATATCTGTTAAAACTAATTGACATTGTTTTATTTCCGATTGTTTTTGACTTCCCGGATTCACAATATAGCTTTACTATGGAGATAATACCACTTAAATCAGCGATTGACAGCCTGCAATATATTGGTTTAAAAGCACTATTACGCCAAGTAGGCGGTAATATTTTGCTGTTTGTCCCTCTTGGCTTTTTTACAGCGATTCGGTTTAAAAAAATCAAAAGCACTAAAATGGTAGCATTTCTTTCGTTCTCAATCTCAGTTCTTATAGAGATGCTCCAAGGTGTAATTAATATTATAACAAAGAATAATTCAAGAGCAGTTGACATCACGGATGTTCTAATGAATACAATTGGTGGTATATTGGGTTATGTTATATTTCTTATTTTCAGGGGATTATATATTAAGTATATTGGAAGGTCGTGCTTTAATATCTTAGTAAAACCAGTAGATCATAGTATTGAAAAGAGCTAAAAAGAACTTTATTGTACTTGGATCAGATATAAACCCAGAAAGCGGTTTATACATAAATAGTTATGATATTTGGTTAAAAAATCAGTATGGCAGAAATTCGGGTAACGCGTGACCTATGGAAATCATTAAACCTGCCTGTAGGTATGATATTATACTCTTATCCAAGATATAGTAAAAATTCGTTTGCTTAGTTAAGCTATTTTTTTTATTACAAAAAGCCCACCTCTTGGTGAGCTGTGTCTTCAGTCTGTAAGGAGCGTAATTTATATAATTATGCTTCTTGTTGTTAGTTCGCCCAGCATGGGCGTAATCTAATCGGTGAAAGACCGTAAAGTGCCCTG
>CAYMAE010000077.1:0-4264 GCA_964388375.1 uncultured Ruminiclostridium sp. | reverse complement strand
AGAAATTTCGTCGAAAAAATCCATAGCTCCACTATATACTTCTGCATTTGGATCTCCAGGACTATGTACGTGCCAGTCAACGATTACATACATATCGTTTGCGATAGCAAAATCTATTCCATCAATTACCTTCTGCTTAAGCGCAGGGTTTTGGGCGTATCCACTCTCACCAATATATAGCGCAAGGCGGATTACGTTCGAATCCCAATCGTCAGCTAGTGCCGCAAAGGCGTTGTCATTGATAATTTCAGGAAACCATTGTAGCCCATGGGTGCTCATACCACGTAGTTGAATTGGGTTATTGGTCTCGTCGCATAAAGTCTTTTTACCATCCACTTCAATAACTTGCAACGCACCACCGTCAGATGGTTTGGTGGCAGTTGGTACAATTACACCGGAATAAACAGACTCGGATTGCGAATCATACCCCGACGACATATCAATCGGCTCTACTGCACCTGCAACTGTCGGAAAAAAAGACAGTACCATTGCAAGAACCAGAATGATAGCCAAATTTTGTCTTGACATCTTCTTCATGGTTTTAAACCTCCCAAAAAAATATTTATTATGTAATGCTTATTTTTTCCTGTTGTATGCTATTCGTAAAACATTTGCTATAAAGTGCTTACAAACAATACACCGCAGGATTTTGGCCTATGTGATAAAAATAGATTCATAGGAAATATTTATCTATTAGTTCTTTTGTGTTTATTTCATCCAGATTGATAGTAAGCGATCGCGAATTTCATCATAATGCTCGCCTATAAACCCGAAGTCCATTTCTTTGTAAGACCAGACACAAAACCCGATGTCATTTTTATTGAACACATCATTTACATCTTTGAACCAACGGAAGGTGTCTTCAATTGGCGCTCTGTCAATAACGCCGAACTCTCCACAGTAGAGGCCGACTCCCGCTTTTTTAGCAGCATCTATTGCCTCCTGCACCATCTCAACAATAAAGTCTTTAACCATATGCTTAGTTTTTGAACTTGTTACCGACTCGCCATGGCGACCAAGAATTTTGGATTTTTCATTATAGTACTCCATGTCCTCTGGATAAAAGGTTTCCTGTTCAGGATCAATTGTTTTAACCCAATATGCCTTTTGATGTGTAAAGAGTAAAGGCTCATAGAAATGGAATGTGAACAGGATATTCTCGTCCTGTGGTGTATCTAGAAGCTTCACGGTTTTTGCACTATTCCAATGAATACCACCATATATAATAAGAGTATTAGGTGCTTCTGCACGAATTGCTTTAACAGTTCTAGCTATTAATTCATTCCAGGCTGAAGCATTTTCTTTTTCCACAACTTCATTTAATAGTTCAAACGCAACATTATCACATGAACCGTATCGCTTAGCAATCTTCGACCAAAGCTTAACGAACCGGTCCTGTAATTGTTTATTAGTAAAAAGATTATTGAGTGTAGCATTGCCGGCAGCATTGAAATCATAGCCATATGCTTTGTGTAGGTCAAGGATGATATTAATCCCTGCTTTCTTACACCAGCCAACCGTATCAGTCACATGAACAATGTCCTCTTCATTGTCGGTGCCATCTGTATGTTCAAGCACCTGACAGTCGATAGGCAGACGTACATGGTCAAATCCCCATCCGGCAATTGTTCTAATATCCTCCTGCTTTATAAATGTTTGATAACGCTCTTTGGTATGATCACATTGTGATAAAAACCCGCCTAAGTTAATTCCTCTATCTAGTTTCATAGCAATCCTCCGCTGTTTATTCTTCTTTCTCCATGATATGAAACTAATTTATATGATAATATCGCTTTTATATCTTTTTTTATGTCCTCATGATATGATAAATCTATTCATTTATTCTTTTATGCTTTTTGGAGGAATCGATATGAATTATAAAAAAGAGCTGTTTTATAAAGAATATACCCGCAGAGAGAACGAAACCTCGCGGGCAACATACAATTCTGAATTCGAGTATTATTCTGCTATTAAAGCAGGCGATATTAAAAAGGTACGAAAACTTTGCATGAATCCCCTGCACACTAAGCAAGGTCTAGGAATACTCTCCGAAAACCCAATACAGAATTTGAAATATCACTTTATCATCACCGCCGCAATGGTTGCCCGTTATTGTATTGAAGGTGGCATGGATTTATCAGAGGCCTATGGCCTAAGTGATTTCTATATTATTAAGGTTGATAAGTGTAAATCGGTAGAAGATATTTCGGTCCTTCATACCACCTTGTGTTTGGATTATACCAAGCAGATGAGAAACCTACGAAGGAAGAAAGTTTGCTCTATACATATTGCAAAGTGCATAGACTATATCTATGACCATCTGCACACACGCATTACAGTCGAGCAGTTGTCGAAGCTTACAGGTTTGAGCCCGTCTTATTTGTCACGATTATTCAAAAAAGAGACCGGCAGTTCTATCAGTGAATACATACAGTCCTGCAAGATACGGACTGCTGAAAATATGCTTATTTATTCTGAATATCCTCCGGCTCAGATTTCTGCAACATTGGCATTCCCGAGCCAGAGTTACTTCAACGAGGTTTTTAAAAAACGCACTGGACTAACACCTCTGAAGTATCGTTCTCTTAATTTTCATTCCACTGAGATTAAAGGAAAAGATACATAGGAAAAAGCCTCCTGTTATGAGGAGGCTTTCCCGAATATAAGACGCTCTAGCGAACCTTTATCATTTCATCACTTCACGTATTACCCTTTTCCTGATGGCTTTTCATCACCTGAACTAAACTTTCCAACCAGTCTCCACTATGTCCACAATTTCCTTCTCTTAAATACCGAGATCTTTTTTGTTTCCATTTTATAAACCAGATTTTCTTTTCAGTCCCCTTGACATAGTGAACAATTCTTTTTACTAGAACTTTTCCATCCACACATCTTTCCGCATCCTTGAACACGGCGGTTTCTACGTTTTCAGTAATGTCCTTTAGGCGTCCCCTAGAGCTTGATTTAAGTATACCCAGTTATTAACGTCTTAGCAACAAGGAAAAAACCCCGATTTTTGAATATAACTCGCTATATCTTTAAATATTTTCCTAATGCTTCAATATACATAAAATATCGTTTTTTTGTGCACTTTTAACATAAACTTGTTAAAAAATTCACCCACATCTGTTGGTTTTTACCAAGGCCTTGCTGCTACTACTTTTTGCGTTCATTACATTTTAATTGTTATTAACGCAGGATTATTTATAATTTCTCATGATTATGTTATATTTAGCTTAAGGGAGCTAAGGGAGAGTGATTTGTTGGCTATTATAACTATATCAAGGCAAAGTGGCAGCTTGGGACGCGAGATTGCCGAGCAACTGGCAGAAAAGCTTAACATGCCTCTAATAAAAAGAAAGAACTTTATCTCTGAACAGTTCTTAGATATAGCAACTCCATACCAGATGAAGATGCTTGATCAAAGCCCTAAATATTATATGAATACGGCTTTAGATGGGACAACCTATAAGGAGCATATGCAAAATAGGCTTTTAGTCGAAGCCGAAAAAGGTCCCTGCGTAATTTTGGGAATGGCAGGCCAAATTATCTTTGCAAATCATCCTGACGCGATAAATATAAGGATTATAGCCTCTGAGGCCAAAAGGTTTGACGTTTTCTTAAAAAAATATGGACTGTACCAGACTGAAGCTGAAAAATTGCTTTCCCAAAGCGATAGACGCCACAGAAGATTTATACATACTCTCTACGACGTTAATTGGGAGAATCCAAACCTTTATGACATAATTCTTAACACTGATAATATGACAATTGAGCATTGCGTTGAGTTAATTGCATTTAATATAAATATCAAGGAAAGCATGAAATTTACTAGTAATTTAAGCTTTAATAATGATGATGTTGAGAAATTCTCAGAAAACAAGCCCACATTTAAGCATCCTGCCGAAGAGGAGTTTGCAAATATACTGGATATGTATGGCATAGCCTGGCAATACGAGCCTAATACCTTCCCCGTAAAATGGGACGCTGAGGGCAATGTAACCATGGCCATAAGCCCTGACTTTTATCTTCCCAAATTTGACACATATATTGAAATCACTACTATGGATCAGAAATATGTCACCAATAAAAACAAGAAGGTTAAGCTGGTTCGTAAGCTATATCCCAATGTTAATATAAATATCGTCTATAAAAAGGACTTTTATTCTCTACTCGAACGATTTGGCTTCAGCGGAAAGGACGAGATAAATGAGTTTAACAGAGGTTAAGCGTATTGTATTTACAGAAGAGCAAATTAAAAATA
>CAYMAE010000076.1:0-4511 GCA_964388375.1 uncultured Ruminiclostridium sp. | reverse complement strand
GCCAGACGAACATTATTTGTTTGTCTGGCTCGTGTTCGTTTAAATCCTCTTTAGCTCGTAAGCGCTTAATCTTAGTGCGCCTTTCATATTGTTAGTGTCCATGAAATAATTACTTTACATGTTTAGTTTAGTTGAAAAACTTGAAAAACTCGTGTTAGGAGTTGAGTTCATGGATAAAGTAACATACGTTAAAACCAAGTATCGTCAAGAACAATGGCAAAAGCTAATTAAGGATTGTCAAAGCAGTGGGCTCCAGGTAGATGAATGGTGTGAGAAAAATCAAGTAAGCCGTAGTGCTTACTACTACTGGCTTCGTAAGATACGAGAAAAAGCTTGTGAAGCAATGTTGCCAGCGATAACAGAACAAAATAAATCTATTGCCTTTGCTAAAGTTGAGTTACAGCCCAACCGTCCTACCTCGTCGGTAATTAATATTCATTTATCCGGTGCAATGCTTGAAGTAAAAGATGGAGCAAGCCAACAGATAATTGAATCTGTGCTCTTAGCATTGAAAAAGATATGTTAGGCAATATTAAAACCGTAAAGAATATCTATATAGCTTGCGGTTACACGGATATGCGAAAATCCATCGATGGACTTGCTGCCATAGTTAAGCAGAAATTTAATATGGATCCCTTTTCCTCAAGTCTCTTTCTATTCTGCGGGAAAAGCTGCAACCGCATGAAAGCTCTCCATTGGGAGGATGACGGCTTTATTCTGTTGTATAAACGATTAGAAAACGGAAGGTATAAATGGCCACGTACCCCAGAGCAAGTAAGGCATCTTTCGGAACAGGAGTTTCGGTGGCTCATGGACGGTCTTTCTATCGAACAACCCAGGGCAATTAAGAAGGCGAAACCGGGAGAAATATACTAATAAATAATTGTCTAAAAGTAGCTATTTTACTGTATTTGGGCTAGATTTATACAGAGAAAAATGCTATAATAAAAACATGGAAAAGAGAGATGTTTCAGGGCTTTCGCCGAATCAAACTGAATATATCGCAAGCTTGGAAAAAACTATAGAATCACAACAGATTCGCATAAACCAGCTTACGGATATGCTTGCTAAAATGCAGAAAGCTCTGTATGGTCGCTCCAGCGAGAAGAGTCGCTATGTTCTCGGTGAGGAAAGTGATCAGATTTCTTTGTTTAATGAAGCGGAAGCTGAAACAAACAATAAATCAGAGGACCTACTGTTCAAAGCATTGTAACATCACATACCAGAAAACCAAAGCGAACCAAAGAGGAACTTGCTGAAACGGTACCTGTTATGGAAGTCATTTGTGACCTTGATGAAAACAAACGCGTATGTGATGTCTGTAATTCTGATTTGAGATACCTAGGCAAGGAACATGTCAGGGATGAGTTAGAAATTATACCGGCACAAATTCGAGTATTACGCTATATTCGTTTTAATTATGTATGCAAAGAATGTGAAAAGGAAACTGATGAAGCTAATATCATTAAATCTCCGGTTCCTGCTCCCGTCATGAAACGCAGTCTTGCCTCTGCCTCAACCGTAGCCCATGTTATGTATCAGAAATATGCAAATGGAATGCCATTATATCGGCAAGAGAAAGACTGGGCCAATCAAGGAGTTACTCTTTCAAGAGCAACCATGGCTAATTGGATAATTCGACCTAGCCACGAATGGCTTGAACCTCTATACAATGTTATGAAGAAGCAACTGATAACCGAACCAGTAATCAATGCGGATGAAACGGTTATTCAAGTATTAAAAGAGCCCGCTAAGACGGCATCGGCAGAATCTCGGATGTGGGTCTACACATCAGGCAGAAGCCCAACCCCTACAGTTTTATTTGAATATCAACCAACACGCTCCGGTCAACATGCCAGAAGATTTTTGGAGGATTTTTCAGGTTATCTTCAAACAGATGGCTATAGTGGATACAATGCAGTTCCCAACGTTATTCATTGTGGATGTTGGTCTCATATGCGACGCAAATTTGAAGAGGCTTTGCCCAAAGGAACAGACATAGCTGGCTCCAAAGCTGCAATTGGCTTTGATTTTTGTAACAAATTATTTAGTTTGGAGGATGAATGGCTTCTATTATCAGTGCCTGAAAGAAATCAAAAGCGTCTCCAGTATTCCAAGCCAGTGCTTGATGAATTTTGGAAATGGGTATCTCAATTAAATCCACTACAAAATTCCAATCTCGGCAAGGCGGTCACATATGCTTTGAATCAAAAGGAAAAACTGAATAATTTTTTGTTAGATGGGCATATAGAAATTCCAAATAACAGAGCCGAAAATGCAATCCGTCCTTTTGTTACAGGAAGAAAAAATTGGTTATTCAGCGACACACAACGTGGAGCTAAAGCCAGTGCCATCGTATATAGTATAATTGAAACAGCAAAAGCTAATCAGCTTAATCCATATATGCATTTAGTGTTTTTATTCACCGAGCTGCCAAATTTGAAGGAATTAACGGTAGAATTATTAATATCTTTTCTGCCATGGTCGTCAGAATTACCCGATTGGTGCAGGAATATTGCTTCGAGCAAGGCACCCTAAGATTAAGCGCTTACTTTAGCTCCACCACAAGAATAGCCTTGGGAACAATATGTTTCGGTTATATCCGGTATTGTAATAACGAAGCTGCTGCGGGCAAAAGGTATATACAAAAAACACAGTGAGTAATAGAAGAACGCGAGTTATGACATCGAACTACGAAGATTGGATGATATATTATGATCGTTTATGAGGGCACGAAAGTATCTTTTCAAAGAGATATTATAATGCTTTAGTGTATTGTTAGAATTTGCATTCTACTGTAATTTTAAGTTACATAAAATATTATTTTCCATAAATATATTAAAAAATTAGTATCACCTATGGAAAGACTTTCTAAACACATGTAAAATAAAAGGGAACAACATCCAATACATAAAACAGAAATTAAATAGATTGCAGCAGCGCTATTATTGCAGAAAGAAGCTTTAAGGAGAGTAACAAAATGATAATTCGTAAGGAGGATACCGAAGATTATAATTCAATACTTAGACTTACGTACGAAGCATTCTTAACTTTGGATTTTCACGGTAGGAAGCGTACGGACGAGCACTTTCTTGTGACACAAAGGGCTGGGTAAGAAAATGATTGCGCAGATGCTGGATATATTACGCAATAAAGGTATAAAAACAGTTATTGCTAGACCGGACGGAGATAACGCTAAATCTAACCGTGCGTTAGAAGAGAACAAGTTTGTTTGGAATGGAACTTATTATATGTTGGAACTGTGAAACGCACGCTACATCATAGGATTACAGAAGAACAATAGTGCCAAAATAAGATAATAAGCGGGTAGTATTATTAAAGTAATCATATCTAATTTATAAGAGCATTTTGCTCATTATTTAGTAAAGTAAGTTTTTATAATTATGAAGCAGATACAGAAAGTGTACATTTATCATCGGATTGTAGAAAATGCTTACCGGATATCGGAAAGCGTGAAACGGAGGAAAACTATGGCATTTGATTTTAAAAAAGAGTACAAAGAGTTTTACAGGCCAAAGAACACACCAGAAATAGTTACTGTCCCTGCCGCAAACTATATTGCCGTACGAGGAAAAGGAAACCCAAATCAGGAAGGAGGTGCATATCAGCAGGCTGTCAGCATTCTTTATTCAATTGCATACACAATCAAAATGAGCTATAAGAGCTCGTATAAGATTGAAGGCTTTTTTGAATATGTGGTGCCTCCGCTGGAAGGCTTTTGGTGGCAGGATGGTGTTAAGGGTGTAGACTATGCAAATAAGGAATTGTTCAACTGGATTTCAATTATCCGCTTACCGGATTTTATAACAAAAAATGATTTTGATTGGGCAGTAGCAGAAGCGACTAAAAAGAAAAAGCTGGATTGTTCTACTGCAGAGTTTCTATCAATCAATGAAGGTTTATGTGTGCAAATCATGCATATAGGACCGTTTGATGATGAACCTGCTACTATTGCTGTCATGGACAAGTATTTGGATGAAAACGGATATGTAAATGATATGACAGATACACGGTTACATCATGAAATCTATCTATCCGATACCCGCAAGGTTGAACCGTCAAAATTGAAGACGGTTATACGCCATCCTATAAAAAAGGCTTAAATTAATGACATTGGTCAGTCCTCAACATCGTTCTTGAAAATAAAAGACAGATAACATACAATTAAAGAAACTCAGAGGAGGACAAGCTCATGAATTATTCTGTCCCTACATTATCAATTGTATTTATGGTTATTACAGCCTTGGCTGGTATTGTTATTCCGATTGCCCTGTTCCTTATTTTCAGGAAAAAACATAAGGCTGATATTAAGCCGTTTTTTATTGGATGTGTGGTATTTATTTTATTCGCGATAATTCTTGAGCAAATTTTACATTCGATTATATTACCATCGGATATAGGTATAACAATACAAAGTAATGTCTGGCTATATGGCCTTTATGGGGGACTGATGGCAGGGCTTTTTGAGGAAACAGGTCGCTTCGTTGCTT
>CAYMAE010000075.1:0-4802 GCA_964388375.1 uncultured Ruminiclostridium sp. | reverse complement strand
TACCATCGCTCCACTTAAGGTCGTCACGAAGATGGAATGTGTAAACCTTTCCGTCTTCTGAAACATCATACGACTTAGCCTGACCGGCTATAGGTATACCGTCTTTATCAAGAGTCATAAGTCCCTCGAAAGCGTGGATAATCATCGTAGCGCCGTCAACTGATGAGTTGAGTGCTGGGTCGATAGTGTCAGGATCAGGGCCCACATTGACATTAAGCGTATCCCCTGATGCAGTGTTATTTCCACAAGCGGGCAGAATAACCATTGCTAGCATGATGATTGCAAGTAGAAGAGCAATTTTAGTCTTCATTTTCAATCCCTCCATTTTTCTATTATTAATATTATTTATGCATAAACATGTAATAACATGTAGCATTCACATAATTCCTATTGTACCTTATCTAAATGGTGACAAGCGGCGTAGTGGCCTGATGATACTTCCTTAAATTCCGGTTCCTCTTGTGCACAAAGCTCCGTAGCATATTTGCATCGCGTTCTAAATCTACATCCACTTGGTGGATTTAAGGGGCTGGGCACATCACCCTCTAGTATTATCCGTTTACTTTCGCGACTTTGCTTAGGATCAGCAACCGGAATAGCAGAAATCAGCGATCTAGTATATGGGTGAACACTGTGAAATATCAATTCATAGCTGTCAGCTAGTTCTACTAGCTTTCCTAAATACATTACTCCGATTCTTCTACTTATATGTTTAACAATACTAAGATCATGCGCGATAAAGAGATAGGTAAGGCCCATTTCAGTCTGCAAATCCTCAAACATGTTTACAATCTGTGCCTGAATAGATACATCCAATGCCGAAACAGGCTCATCACAAACTATGAACTCGGGGTTGACCGCAAGTGCCCTTGCAATACCAATACGCTGCCTTTGTCCACCCGAAAACTCATGAGGATAACGATTCGCATGTTCGCTGTTCAAGCCAACCTTCTCAAGCATACTTATTATTTTATCCTGCCTGTCTTTCCTACTATCAGCTAGTTTATGGATATCAATCGCTTCTCCAACTATATCGCCGACCGTCATTCTAGGATTAAGGCTGGCATATGGATCTTGAAAGACAATTTGCATTCTGCGTCTGTAAGGAAGCATCTTTACATTGGTAATATCAGTGCCATCATATATTATTTCTCCACTTGTGGGCTCGTACAGGCGTAGAATAGTACGCCCTAATGTCGTTTTCCCACACCCACTTTCACCAACAAGGCCAAGGGTCTCGCCTTTATTAATAAACAAACTAACATCATCAACGGCTTTAACATATTTAGGCTTTAGCACGCTTCCGCCAACCTGAAAATATTGCTTCAAATTTTTAACTTCAAGTAGTTTCTTAGTCATTCTTTTCACCGCCTTGCTCAAACTCTTCCTTTTGCAGCAACCAGCAAGCACTATAATGCTCATCCATGATCTTAGTGTACTCAGGCATATGGTTAATACATACCTTCATACAGCTGTCGCAGCGAGGTGCAAAGGGGCAACCCTTTGGTGGGTTAAGTAAATCAACCGGTGTTCCCTCAATGGGCACCAGCCTTTTATGTTCTTTATCAGTTAATATTGGAATGCTTTTAAGCAAACCCTTAGTGTATTCGTGCTTAGGATTATAGAAGATTTCATCAACCGTTCCATATTCGACTATCTTTCCTGCATACATTACCGCTATTTTCTGGCATATGTTTGCGACTATCCCCAAATCGTGAGTAATCATAATAATTGACATCCCAATTTTATCCTTTAGGTCTAACATAAGCTCTATAATTTGGGCTTGTATCGTAACATCCAAGGCCGTGGTAGGCTCGTCTGCTATTAACAGCTTTGGTTCACAGGCAAGAGCAATTGCAATCATTACACGCTGACGCATTCCACCCGATAGCTGATGTGGGAACTGCTTTAGCCTTTTTTCTGGTTCATTTATACCTACAAGAGTAAGAAGCTCAACAGCTCTTTCTTGAGCCTCTTGTTTATTTTTATTAGTGTGAAGCAAAATAACTTCTCTAATTTGATTACCAATAGTATAAACAGGGTTTAAGCTTGTCATGGGGTCCTGAAAAATAATGCTAACCTCGTTTCCACGGATTTTCTGCATTTCCTTTTCTGACATTTCATTAATTTTGTGACCATTAAATTCAATAGTCCCGCCAACAAGCCTTCCAGCACGGTCAGTCAGGCCCATAATTGAGTAAGCCGTAACACTTTTCCCGCTCCCGCTTTCTCCAACTATACCTAAAACATCACCATCATGCATTTGTATTGAAATATCATTGAGTGCCTTTACCTCACCTGCATCAGTGAAGAATGATAGACGCTCATTTTGTATATTTAGTAATAATTCACTCATCTAAAGCACCTCAATTCTTAAGTTTCGGGTCAAAAGCATCCCGAAGTCCGTCGCCCAACAGGTTAAATGATAATATGATTAAGCTAATCATAATAGCCGGTGCCAATAACCTATACGGGTATGATTGTATTCCTCCAATTGCATCAGATGCCATGGAACCTAGGCTTGGCATTGGCGCCGAAACGCCTATTCCAATAAAGCTTAAAAAGCTTTCAGTGAATATTGCAGAGGGAATCTGCAAAGTAGTTGTTACAATCAGTGCACCCATGCTGTTAACTAATAAGTGTTTTCTTATTATCCTACCATGGCCTGCTCCAAGAGCCCTCGCAGCTGTAACGTACTCCTGTTCCTTAAGAGCCAAAATCTGGCTTCTAATAATTCTTGCCATACCAACCCAATATAAAAGGGAGAATACAATAAATATACAGATTAATCCCACACCGATTGTGTTTATCCACTCAAAGCCCGGCACATTATCGGCTAGATTCTGAAGAGGGTATTTTAGTGTTACCATAAGTAAGATGATAATAAGAATATCGGGAACCGTGTATATGACATCTACAATACGCATCATTACCATATCGACTTTCCCGCCAAAATACCCTGCAATTGCTCCATATGTTGAACCAATAATAAATACAAGCACACTTGCCACAAGACCTACCAAAAGTGAAATCCTGCTTCCGTACATAAGGCGAATCATGGTATCTCTTCCTAAGTTGTCGGTACCAAGTATATGTGGAAATACCTTAGTTCCTGATTCCTTGAGTAAAAGCTCCTGTGAGGAATATCTCATAGGAGCAAGATTCTCACTACCTCTAATTTGCTGTTCATAAGAGTACGGATAAAGCCCCGGTATAATAAAAGCAAAGATTAATACGAGAATTACTATTGTTAAGCTAATCATAGCTATTTTATTTTTCTTAAATCGACGAGCTCCGTCGCGCCAGAAGCTTACGCTTTCACGCATAATCACCAGGCTTTGCTTTTCTTCCTTTTTAGCAGGAAGGAAATCAGACCCGTCTAACTGTAAGCTGAGTCTATTCTTTTCTTGATACATCATTCTACCTTCCTTCCTACTTTAGTTTTATTCTTGGGTCAATTATCGTATAGGCAATATCAACCAAAAGGTTCATAATAATTATAAGTGCAGCAAGAAATATAGTAGTACCCATAATCATAGTGTAGTCTCTATTAATAATTGAACTAATAAATTCATTACCAAGACCAGGGATTGTGAAAATCTTTTCTACAACAAAGCTTCCTGCAAGAGTATATGCTAATAAGGGACCAAGATAGGTTACAACAGGAAGAACTGCATTTCTTAGAGCATGTTTAAAAAGCATCTTGCCCTGTGAAATTCCTTTCGATCTAGCTGTGCGCATATAATCCTGACCTAATACCTCGAGCATACTTGTTCTCATAAGTCGCGAGATATATGAAGCAGGATACAATGATAATGCCGCAACTGGCATTATATAATGCTTGAATGATGTTAATCCATACGTCGGCAGTAAATCCAGCTTAACACTAAAAATTAACATAAGCACCGTCGATACAACAAAGCTCGGAATCGCTATTCCTGTAGTTGAAAAGAGCACAATTAAATTATCCAACCACTTGCCCCTATTCAAAGCTGCTAAGCTTCCTAATGGTACTCCTATAAGCAAAGCTAATACAATTGCTATACCACCTACCCTTGCAGAAACCTTAAAGCCAGTAGAAATAATAGAAGATACGCTTCTTCCCCTTTGCTTCAAAGATACACCCATATCACCTTGTATGAACTTGATCATATAATTTTTGTATTGCACAATCTTAGGCTGATCAAGACCATACTTTTGATTAAGTGCCTCCAAGGTTGCCGCTGAGGGCGTTTTCTCTGAAAGAAACGGGCCACCTGGAACTATAAACATTATCGTAAAGGTCAATGTCGCCACAAGCCATAGCGTAAATATAGACATTAATAATCTCTTTGCTATATATGTATGCAAAAATATCACTCCAATATAATATAATTATAATAAACTGTATCGATTAGTCAGTGTTATAAACTAATTAATAAACATATCACATATATATACCATGCTTTCATGTTTTTTAACATTTTTTTAGTTGTAAAATTACTGCAATCAATAAAAAGGTTCATTGATTATTGTATTATAATATTTTTAATATGTCATTGGAAAATCATTGTCAAAATCCGTTATAAAAGCACACATTTGTAAAGTTTTACTAGTAAAACATATGTCGTAGCATGATAGAAATTCAGATAAACTTCTTTGCCGTGATGATTGACAACAGGATAAAATCTATTGTATACTGTAATTCGTCAGTTTGAGAAACTGATATAGTAAATGTTATAGGGGAGTAGCTCAGTTGGTAGAGCAGCGGTCTCCAAAACCGCGTGTCGCGAGTTCGATCCTTGTCTCCCCTGCCACAATAA
>CAYMAE010000074.1:0-4841 GCA_964388375.1 uncultured Ruminiclostridium sp. | reverse complement strand
TGATACACTAAGGCTTAGTGAAAAAATAGCCAATTAGAACAATGTGAAGTTAAATTTTCTACTTGTAACTTTTTTTGTTAGGTGGTATACTATTCCGGTAAGCAAGTCTTATACGCATGGATTTATCTTTCTGATCCGACTCTCTTTAATTGTTTGGAGTGAGTAGTTAAGAAGAACCGATCCAAATAAATTAAGGAGGTATATGACTAATGGCAGACAAAAATTTAACATGCAAAGATTGCGGCGGAGAATTTGTTTTTACTGAGGGCGAACAAGCTTTTTATGCTGAAAAGGGTTTTGAGAATGAACCTCAAAGATGTCCTGATTGCAGAAGAGCAAGAAAGCAAGCAAGAAACAATCGCGACGGTAATCGTTGGTAAATTAAAAAGAGAGCATATGCTCTCTTTTTTTTATGGTGCGCCACGCATGGCGCGTAACTTGACGGTGAAAGTCCGTTATGGGGGCTGGCAGTTGCCAACCATTAGCGAAACCCCAAGGTGCGCATAGTGATGTGTGAGCTTTAATGCTTTATATCTTGTAATAATTAAAATTATTAAAGGGGGAGATTATGTGGATATAAGTAAATTTAGAACAATAATTGATGAATCTGATAATATTATCTTTTTTGGTGGGGCGGGAGTATCGACTGAAAGTGGGATCCCTGATTTCAGAAGTTCAAGCGGACTGTACAATGAAAAGCTAAGAAACACATATACTCCCGAAGAGATCTTATCCCATAGCTTTTTTCTTAGGCACACTAGTGAATTCTATGATTTCTATAAAAGTAAGATGATTTATAAAGATGCAAAGCCTAATGCAGCGCATAACGGTCTTGCTGAGCTTGAAAAGGCAGGAAAGCTAAAAGCCATTTTAACACAGAATATTGATGGATTACATCAAATGGCTGGTAGCAAAAATGTACTTGAGCTTCATGGTTCAATACATCGAAACTATTGCATGAAATGTGGTCAATTCTATGATTTGAATTATATTATCGAATCAAAGGATATTCCAATTTGCAGTAAATGTGAAGGTATTGTAAAGCCCGATGTTGTCCTATATGAGGAATCATTAAATAACCAAATACTTGAGAATTCTGTTAATTATATTAAGAATGCTGATGTATTCATAATCGGAGGAACTTCATTATCAGTATATCCCTCGGCAGGACTAGTAAATTACTATAAGGGCGACAAGTTAATCCTGATAAACAAGACCAAGACGCCCTTTGATAGTAAAGCGCACTATGCTTTTTATGGCAGCATAGGTGAACTATTCCTCGAGATATTCAGCTGATTCTTCAGGCTCAAGTGACATAACCGAGCCTAAAGAATAGGTATCCTTCTCTAAGCTAAGCATAATATTATTAATCTCTGTTATTTGGTCTGACGAAAGATCTTCTCCCACAGCCAAGTGAGTATTATACAATATGGATTCTATTGCATTATGCACAGAGGAGATTCTCTTCTTAATTTTATAGAGATATTCAGGAGTGAAGATTTCTTTTTTAGTCTCTTCCACACTGACAACCCTATCCTTTGTCAAGGTAAACTCGGTGTCACCATTAATTACAGTACAGTCATAGTCAATAACTGATTTTACCTTTTCAGAGAAGTCGTATTTTGAATCCTCTTCACCATGAACGATGAATATTTTCTTAGGTTGTTCTTTAAACCCACCTAGCCATTGAATTAAACCGTTTTGGTCTGCATGGCCAGAAAAACCCTCTAAATTATGAATCTCGGCTTCAATCTTAATCTTTTCACCAAAAATAGTAACGCGCTTGTCACCTTTTAGTATTGAATGGCCTAAGGTTCCCTTTGCTTGATAGCCGACAAATACAATGCTGGATTTAGGATTCCAAAGATTATGTTTTAGATGATGCTTTATCCTGCCAGCCTCACACATGCCGCTAGAGGATATAATAACCTTAGGATTCGGGTTAGTGTTAAGTGATACTGATTCGTTTGCAGTCTTGCTAAATATTAGATTAGGAAAGTCTAAGGGATGGTCGCCCCTTAGGATATAATCTCGCGTTTTGTCATCGAATACCTGAGCATTTTTTCTAAAGACCTCTGTAGCAGAGATAGCCATAGGGCTGTCTACATAGACCTTTACATCTTTAAGCTCATCTTTATATTCGGAATGTTCTTCATAGAAACGGTTAAATTCAAAAATCAATTCCTGTGTTCTACCCACGGCAAAGGAGGGAATTATAACGTTTCCACCCCTTCTAATAGTTTTTAAAACTATGTCAATAAGTCGCTCTATACTATCAGAATTATTTTCATGTATTCGGTTGCCATAGGTGGCCTCCATAATAACATAGTCTGCCTTTTTAATATATGTTGGGTCACGCAATATGGGGCGCCCTCTCATGCCAATGTCGCCAGAATATACAATTTTTGAGACATCATCATTTTCAGTTATAAAAAGCTCAACTATTGCAGAGCCAAGTATATGACCAGCATCGTTAAATACAATTCGAACCGATTCATCTAATTCGAGCAATTGATCGTACATTACTGGGACCACGTGTTTTAGGGCCTCTTCTGCATCTTTCATAGTATAGAGTGGTTCGACAAGAGGTTTTCCGGAACGTTGGTTCTTTCTGTTTTTCCATTCGGTTTCTCTTTCTTGTATCGAAGCACTATCCTTGAGCATTACAACAAGTAAATCGGCAGTGGCATCAGTACAATAAATTTTGCCCTTAAACCCTCTTTTGACCAGTAGAGGAATTCTTCCACTATGATCTATATGAGCGTGGCTTAGTACTAAAAATTCAATTTCTGATGGGTCAAAATCAAACTCTGCAGTATTTAATGCTTCCGTTTCCTTGTTGCCCTGAAACAGTCCGCAGTCTAGTAAAAATTTGTGATTATCTGTTGTGATTAAGTGACACGAACCTGTTACCGATGTTGTTGCACCCATAAAACGTATTTTCATTTAGAGCCCCTTTCCATAAAAGGTTTATAATATTAGTATAGTATTATAAACAGTCTCTGCTGCTATTTTATTGCCATAGATTCATAATTACAATTATTTATTTACCCTTAGGCACCAAGTTATAACGTCTACCTATAATAAAACATAAATCGTTCCATGTAGTAAAGAAAGGTCTGATTATAATATCCAGAAAAATAAATATCACAGGAATGGCCACCAAAGGGCATAAATATTATAGCACATTCATCGTTATCATGAGCTGAATATTTCTCTTCTATTTTCATTGTCGTAGTCGTCTTAACAATATTATCATGTTGCCCCTGAAATATAAGACATGGTGGTGAAAGCTCATCTACAAGGATGCCAGGGTCTGTATAATTACTATCTGATTCGGCAAGCCCCATTTCTTGTGCCAAAGCATTAGCCGGATAAAATGGGATAATGCCTTTAATTTTAATATTGGGGCCAAAAACATTCTGATAATCGCCAGTTGAGTGAGCTAATCCTGAGGCGAGAGCAAGGTTTCCACCAGCAGAGTTTCCAGAAATAAATACTGAGTCAATATTGGCATTGAATTCCTCATGATTCTCAGCAAGATATTGAGTGAACTTTCCTAAATGTCTTACCATGTCATCTATTGTAAATTCGCCATAACGGTTCATATTGTTGTTGGCGGGTATAAATCTATTATTTATTGAGCTAAGACCATATTGAATATCAAAAACAACATAGCCTTGGCTTGCGAAGTACTTGTTCATTTGAGCGTTATTTAAAAAGCCCTTGTCGCCATATTTCCATTCGCCCCCATGAATTCTTATTAGCACTGAGTTACCACCAGGCAGAGAACTTGCATCTTCACTAGAGGTATAGACATCAAAATATAGGCTTAAATCCTTATCAACACCTTCAGTTCCAGTATAAAAGGGTACATCATTTCTTACGTTATAATCACCTGATATAGTACCCAAAAAGTATTCAGGGATTGAAAATTTATTATGCCTAAAAGCATCGATTGTGTTAAAAATTGGGTTATCATCATAGGGGTCAAATGCGTTTAGATAGCTTGTTTCAGCACTCTTTATTAAAGTGGGTACTGATGCAACTGGTAATATACAAATTATAAAGATACATAGTGTTAATATAAAACAAAGAAGCTTCACGAATGATTTTTTATCACGATTCATTAATTTAATTAGTAATGCACCTACACTTAAGAACACATACGCATAAAACAATGAGTAAGCGGATATAAACACCTCTGTTCGCCAAAGATTGTTATTAAATAATATACTAAATAAAATAAAGAGCCCAACAACTAGGAATAATGAAAGGATTACAATGGATATATGGCGAGTGATTCTTTGATTTTTTGGCTCTTTTTCGTGCTTTTCTGCGATTTGTATCAGGAGTAAGTCTATATCTGATTTTCTTTTGAAAAGATTTAAGGCCGCTATGATACCGCCAAAAATAAAAAGAGTTAAAATAGCTATAGACGAAAAAATACTCCTCGAATATTTATGGGTAGGTAAAAATGAAAAAAACGAATTGAATACAGGAATCAAGAGCATAAAAAGTATCGATATTGCTAGATATAAGAAACCCTTTTTATCGTAGTTAGGATCACAGTAGGCCTGAATAATATTTATTAGCAAAACTAACATCAAGTAAGCACCATAAATATTTGTTAAAATGTTATCAGGGTTCCATATAAGATAAATAGCCCCTAGAATAAAAGCAATACAATTTGCTACCAGCATAATTATGTATAGTACTTTATTTCTATTGGACATCCGATACCCCATGAAATCAGCCTCCAATTTGTAATAACCACTTTTATTCTCATTATGTATTATAGCATGATTATTCCTATTACGACAAACATGCAAAAAATAAGG
>CAYMAE010000073.1:0-4909 GCA_964388375.1 uncultured Ruminiclostridium sp. | reverse complement strand
CATATATAATAGACCAAGGAAGAACATTTCTTTGCGTCTCTTTTTTAAGAAGAAAGCAGTTAGAAAGGCTAAAAAAACAATAATAAATCCAATAGTTCTCGGGTATCTAAAAGCATCTCTTGTAACCCCGAAAGTTTCTTTCCAGAGAAATGTTTTTGTAATCATATGTTTTGGCTTATGCCACAAATATGACTTTAGCAGGCTTGATGGATTTGTTTTAATCCATTCTTCTATTCGGTATTTTGCTTTAATACCGTCTTTTTCTAAAGAAACATATCTTACAAGATAGTCATCATTTATATTTCCATCAGAATCATAATATTTCTCAAATTTTACTTTTGCCACATCATCTACATTTGTCTTATAGTCCAAAGAAGAATCATCCGGATAACCCTCGCCTTGATATGTGCCGAGTAATAATGGGTTGCCTGAACCGTACGTGAGGGGGATGAAAGCGTCATAATGAATATAATTGCGAATAATCCATGGAATAAAAAAACATAATAAGACACAGCCTAAAATCAATGCCTGCTTGAATAAAACCTTAATATCATACTTTTTTAAAAGCAGATATATAAGAGCAAAAACAGGATAAATACCGATATTGGCTTTTAACATGAGTGCTAAGAAATAACTGGTTAAACACAGCCAAAAATATTTATTCTTGCCGGTTTTAGCCATCATAAATGTGAAATAAACCATTGCAGAAAGGCATAGCATAAACGGTGTTTCGGTTAATATAACATTATCCATCCAAACAAAATCTGGCGAAGAAAGCAACAACGCGGCAACGATTCCACACCAGCTTGGAGCAAAAAGCGAAACACTTTTATAAATAAAAAAAGCTGACCAAACGCCCATTGTGATCCATATCAGTTTTAAAGCAATCCAGAAAAGCGTACCCTCACCAAAAAGCAAACTAATAATTCCAATAAACACCGGCATTCCCGGCATTATTTGGGCGCTTAGCACCCCATGCATTGTAATGGCACCTGTTTCAATAAAAGTTATGCCGCTGTTTACATAAGAAAGATCATCGTTGCTAAGTGTATATGTCGCTCCTAACTGTGCCATCACAATCAGGCGTTCTAAAAACAAGAGTAACATTACGACTAATATCCACTTTTCATTGTGAAAAAAGTTTTTTGTTGTATTTTTTATAGCCATAAACCCTAATTTCACTGAGTTAAGCCTCCTCAAAATCAGTTATGCTCTAATGTAATTATTACCATAAATCACACTTTAAGTATCAATAAACTTATTAAGCCTCTAATAAAACCATTATAGATTTTAGTAAGTAATCATAGCTGAATGTAATACTATAGCATTCAGCTATGGCACAAGTCCTTTAGAATGAATCAGGCTGCGAAGATACAGGAGATGGCACATGCTCGGTTTTGCCATCCACTGTGTAGTATCTGCATGCCCCGTTTGAATCTGTTACTTGAACCAAGCCGCTGATAAAACGGAAACTTGCGTCCTGCGGTATTGCAATACTGGCCGTCACAGCCCCTGTATTGTAGAGTACAGTCAGCGTTGTGTCGTTCGAGGGGAACATATAGTATCCAATACCGTCAAATAAAAGCTCTCCGTCAAAGTTTGAATCGAATTCATATATTTTTTTCCCGCTTTCGTCAAATAAGCTATAAGGCTCTTCCGGATTTCTTCGAGCGAGAATTTGCTTGCTTTGTGTTATGCTTAGTGTCTCATATTCAGCAGGTAGAATTTCTTTTCCGTCTGCCCTAATAACGCCGTATAAGTTAGGGAGAAAGTCGTATCCAATCATACGATGCGGTCCCGACACAGTCATAAGATCCCCTATCGCTCCCCCATGTTTCGGAAAGAAGCTCTCATAGTCAATAATAACTGGTTTTTTATCTCCGTCCATTGACCGTAATAAGTATTCATACTCAGATGCTGAATTATTCCAACGAGTTATTATCGTATCACCCTTATAAAAAAAGCCGGCAAACCAAAACCCCTCGTCTCTGGAAACAATATCTTGACCGTTTCTATCTAAGTAATACCATGCTTTATCAAAACCGTCGAGTGCCCGGATGGTTCCATCCATGATGTGAGAGGCCCCGCCGCCCTTGTAATCTCCTGTTAACCACTTTCCGTCAGGCAGGCTATACAGATAACGTCCATAATTCTGTTCGCTATCTTCTACATATAAAGTGTTACCTAAAAAATGTGGGGGCTTTTCACAGATAAAAAGTCCGTGATCAAGATGACTATCCTTTGCCATATGCTTTTCTTCACGGTCTATAACAAAATATGCGTTTGATTCATCTGGCAGGGATACAATCCCGTATTCACCATTCCATTCGCTTGCATAGGCATATTTCGGCTCAATCACGAATACTCCGTTTCGATTGATATATCCCCATAAATAGAGTCCCTCTTCGTTTTTTACAGACATAGGATAAAGGGCCTCTCTTTCTTTTCCACCCTGCCGGATAGTATGATAAAGCCGAAGAATGGTCACATATGTCTCCTGACGGGTATAAAAACTGATCGGATGAAACCTGTTCATGGTATCACCGACCATGATACCATAGGCATAAGCTGCATAGGCCGATTCCCTTGCCCATGCAGGGAACCATGCCGCATCGTCAAAAACATGGGGCAATGCAGGATATTCTCCGGTAAGAAAAGCAGTGCGCATGAGCATGGCAGCGGCTTCACCCCGTTTAATTTCCCCATCGGGGTTAAACATACCCTTGCCGTCGCCGTACACAATGCCCAGTGCATTGGCAGCTAGGGTATCTGCATCCTGTGTGTCGGTAAACACCGTCTTTTCGGCTATCAGCCCTCGTTGGCTTAAAATATCTTCAATTGTTGTCCCATAAATATTTTCAAGCAGTACCACTGTAAGTCTGCAAAATTCAGCGCGCGTAATGTTTTCCGTGTAGTCTCCCTGCATATCGTCCGGAATTAATCCAAGTTCAATGGCTTCATTCACTTCTTTCCCTGCCCATGTTGAAATTGCAGATGAGCCAAAGACGTTGAAAGAGCAACAGGCAAACAGAATACTTGCTACGAGTAAGCAAATAATTCCCTTTTTAATTTTAAATATACTCACTAAGACACCTCCAATATATTCACAAATATTTGCTGTTATTGTAATTTTATTATATGGGAATCAATGCATAAATTCCATCTCATAAGAGAAGTTAGGATGGAAAATCCACGCGGCTTTCTATTTTTATGTTATGAGTCAGGGAACTAGTCAATAGCCCCCTGACTCATATGTTAAAATGGTGTCGTGGAGAAAACTATCTCCACATCGCCGGTGTTCCCGCCAGCAAGGATAAACCAAAATGATGTTCCGGCTGTTAACCCACCTTTATAGGGGCTTGCTACCGTAGCATCAGCTTTTTTCCAGATACCGTTTTCCCTTATTACATATTTTCCAGGCTTAGCACCGACAGCTGCAGGTGTAATTCTGAAATAGCGAGCGGTGGTAACAGAACAATACGGAGTATAAACTATACCATAGTTCCCCAGATTCCCTCTTCTCACAGTTAAGTTATAGGTCGGCGTTTCAAATTCATTGGTGTTGTACCTATCATCAACAACATTTGTCGTGTAATTCAATGTACCCAATGCTATTTGTATAGGGTTAGTATTAGGTATTGACATGCCCCGTTTTACATTCGAATATAAACCTGTAGCCATAAATTGGTCTTTGAACTTCCCACCATTTGGATCACCATGATCTATAATATCAAGGTCTGTGGCGCTTAGGAGATTTGTCCATCCCGCAAATTTCTCCCAATCTGATTTACTACTATCAACAAAAAAGACTTTTGCATATAAACTTGCCCCTGAATTAACCCTAAATCTAATTCTTCCATTTATTAACTGTCCATTGGTAAAAGTGGAGGATAATAAAGATTTAAATCCCTGGGTTGTGCCTGTATAATTTTACTTTTTGGTAATTTGTTGCGATTTGATGAAATCGGCAGTAACTTTGAGTTATTGCTGTCGTTGCTTTATGTAATCTATAGCGATTTATAGCAGTTTTTATGGCAATAAACATCAAATAAACATCAGGTTGCAGGTTGGAGTCTATCTTTCACACTATTTACATCTTAAATAAATCAGCATGACTTCCTGCATCAACCAATGTTAATGTTAAAACTTCATTTTCTAATAAATAAATTAGCAGCCAATCCGGCTTAATGTGGCATTCCCGGAATCCGCTATATTCTCCTTTAAGTTCATGATCACGAAATCTCTCATCTAACTGTATTCCATGCTGCAATTTGTATATGACGTTCAAAAGGAGTGAAATATCAAGTCCACGCTTCTTAGCCAATTTATAACTCTTTTTAAATTGGGAAGTCCATTTAACTTGATATTCCATTAATTATCCAGCTCCTTAAACATTTCTTCTAAATCCGTGTAACCTGTAACTGTTGTATCATTACATATACTCTTTGCTTCTTTCATAGCTTCAATAACCTCTGACCTATACTGGGGCACTTTTACATCAAACGGAATGCCCCCTTGTATAATGGATTGTCTCAAAAAAATATTGACCGCACTTGACATATCAAGCCCTAATGCAGCAAAAAGCTCAGTGGCTTGTTTTTTTACTTCTTCATCTATTCGTATTTGTGTTGGTACCGTAGCCATACAATCAACTCCTTTCCTTTTATTGTAACGGTCTGGGTTTACATTGTCAATACATTAAACGCTTAATAACATTGACTGAAAATTAATCTTTTCTGTAATATAGAACTCCGACTCCTTGTATGAATTGGCGTCCAGAGGAGGGAATGACTGAAAAGCAGATTGAGAAAGCTTTAAATGAGCAGGCAGTCTTGTTCGAGAAAAAGGTCATGTCAGGACAGGTGCTGGATGATAATGTGACATTCGACGAGTTCACTAAGCGATGGCT
>CAYMAE010000072.1:0-5192 GCA_964388375.1 uncultured Ruminiclostridium sp. | reverse complement strand
AATCTGGATATTATAATATGGAAATAATTATTTTGTAATTGTGAAAGGTTAGGAATAATGATAATTGCTGATCAATGGACTGAATATAAGCTTCTGGATGCAGGAGATAGAGAAAAGGTTGAAAGCTGGAACGGTACCATATTAAGAAGACCCGACCCTCAAGCAATATGGCCGTGGACGAAAAAAGGGGTATGTGATGATGTTCATGCCCACTACCACAGAAGTAATGTTGGTGGAGGTAATTGGGAATATAAAAAGAAGATACCCAATAGCTGGAACATAAGATACAAGAATTTAACGTTTAGTGTGGAGCCTACGGGTTTTAAACATACTGGGCTTTTTCCGGAGCAGGCTGTTAATTGGGACTGGATGTCAGAAAAGATCAAGGGAGCGGGAAGGCCTATCTCGGTTCTTAATCTATTTGCCTATACTGGGGGAGCTACATGTGCATGTTTAGAGGCTGGAGCCTCGGTGTGCCATGTTGACGCATCTAAGGGTATGGTAGCATGGGCTAAGAAAAATGTTGCCATATCAAACCTTGCGGACAAGCCTGTGCGTTTTATAGTAGACGATTGCATGAAATTTGTCCAAAGAGAGATAAGACGGGGTAATTTTTATGATGCGGTTATTATGGATCCACCATCGTATGGAAGAGGCCCTAAAGGTGAGCTTTGGAAGCTAGAGGATGAGCTTTATCCTCTGGTAATGACATTGAAGGAAGTAATGAGTGAATCACCTTTGTTTTTCCTATTGAATTCTTATACTACCGGTTTTTCCCCAAGAGTTTCAGCTAATATGCTTGAATTGAGCTTGAGTAGTAAATATGGTGGGCAGGTTACTTGTGGTGAGATAGGGCTACCCATAAATAACTCATCCATTATTCTGCCCTGTGGTAATTTTGCACGGTGGGAGATATAGGAATTGTATAATGAAATAGTAATTTGTTAACAATTGTTTAACTGAATAAAAAAAATGTGATATGATATCATAAACATGCTATAATGACTGTCATAAAAGAAAGAAACAGTTATATTTGAAATATGTTTTTATAATAGAGTGAAATGATAAAATAGATATGTTTAAAAGGAAAGGATATATTTATATGATCGATTATAATGCTAGCTTGGACACGGTTATCAACGCTCTAGATAGCAAAAAAGCGAAAGATGTAAGGGCTATTGATATTCATGAATTGACTACAATTGCTCATTATTTTATAATTGCAAGCGGTACCTCTGTACCACACATTAAGGCTTTAGCCGATAATGTTAAAGAGAAGCTCTCTGAAATGGACATAAAGCCACTACGAACAGAGGGTTATAATTCTGCAAGATGGATATTACAGGATTATGGGCATATGGTAGTCCATATATTCCACGAAGAGGACAGAGAGTATTATGGTTTAGAAAGACTGTGGCAGGATGGAAAACCTGTTTCGTTATAACTGCTAAAAAGCATTACTAGTTATAGATGCGACATATTACTGGAGGATTTAAAGATGAGCTATTCAAGAAGCATAGATAAAAAATGGCAGAAAAAATGGGATGAAAGTAAGCTTTATAAATTTGATAGAGAAAAGCTTGATAAAAAGCTTTATTGTCTCGAAATGTTTTCTTACCCATCAGGGGCTAACCTCCACGTTGGTCACTGGTATAATTTTGGGCTTGCCGATTCTTGGTCAAGAATGAAGAGAATGCAGGGGTATAATGTATTTCATCCCCAAGGCTTTGATGCCTTTGGCCTACCAGCAGAAAACTATGCAATTAAAACCGGAATCCATCCTAAGGACTCAACATTTAAGAATATTGAGACCATGAGACGTCAGCTAAAAGCAATGGGCGCAACTTTTGACTGGGATTATGAGGTCGTTACCTGCGCACCTGAATATTATAATTGGACACAATGGATTTTCCTACAGCTATATAAAAATGGACTAGCCTATAGAAAGAACGCGCCGGTAAACTGGTGCCCAAGCTGTAAAACAGTACTTGCAAATGAGCAGGTTGTAGACGGTGAATGTGAGCGCTGCCATAGCGACGTTGCTAGAAAGAATCTGACTCAATGGTTCTTTAAGATTACCCAATATGCTCAGGAGTTATTAGATTGCTTACCTGGTTTAGACTGGCCCGAGAAAACTAAGAAAATTCAAACGAACTGGATTGGTAGGTCAGAAGGTGCGCAGATAGAGTTTGAGGTTGAAAATACTGATATAAACTTTAGTGTATTTACAACCCGCGCAGATACGGTATATGGAATTTCATATGTGGTCTTAGCTCCCGAACATGATTTGGTTGATAAAATAGTTACTTCGGAACAAAAAGAGGCAGTTGAAGAGTATAGAAATAAAGTAAACAAGGCTTCAGAAATAGATAGACTCTCTACGACAAGGGAGAAAACAGGTGTATTTACAGGTGCCTACGCTATCCATCCACTGACAGGTAAAAGAGTTCAGATTTGGATTGCCGATTATGTTTTAGCTGGCTATGGTACCGGATGTGTTATGGCTGTTCCCGCACATGACTATAGAGATTACGAATTTGCAACTAAATATAACTTAGATATTATCAGAGTAATTAAGGGCGGAGAAGGAGTAGATGATGCTCTTCCATTCGTCGAGGATGGTTTTTTAACTAATAGTGAAGAATTTGATGGATTATCATCCGAGGAAGGTCGCATGGCAATAGTTGACAAGCTTTCAAAGCAAAGTAAGGGTGAGCTTAAGGTAACCTATCGCCTAAGAGATTGGCTTGTTTCTAGACAGCGCTACTGGGGAACTCCCATTCCTATTATTCACTGCGACGATTGTGGTGCAGTTCCGGTCCCTGAAGACCAGTTACCTGTGGAACTACCATATAATGTTGTGTTTACTCCTGATGGTGAATCGCCTTTGTCCAAATGTGAGGAGTTTATTAACACAAGTTGTCCTGTTTGTGGTAAGCCTGCAAAGAGGGATTCGGATACTTTAGATACCTTTGTTTGTTCAAGTTGGTATTATTTAAGATATCCCGATAATAAGAATAGTGAAAAAGCCTTCGACACAGATTGGATTAATAAGATCCTTCCTGTCGATAAATATGTGGGCGGAGCAGAGCATGCGGCAATGCATCTTCTTTACGCACGATTTTTCACTAAGGCTCTTCGTGATATGGGCTTTTTAAACTTTGATGAACCGTTCTTGTCTCTTGTTCATCAAGGCAGTATATTAGGTACCGACGGCCAGAAGATGTCTAAATCAAGGGGTAATACAGTTACTCCTGATGAGTATATTGAAAAATACGGATCGGATGTATTTAGAATGTATTTGGCCTTTGGCTTTGCATACATTGAAGGTGGTCCTTGGAATGACGAAGGTATCAAGGCTATAGATCGTTTTGTTGGGCGAATTGAAAGGATAATTCAAAAGCTTGTTTCAGAAAGAGGTCAAGCAAAACAATCCAATTCCAATATGGGAGAAGATGAGAAGGAGCTAAATTACATTCGTAATTATACTATAAAAAGTGTTACACACGATACTGAGCAATTTCAGTTTAATACCTCAATAGCAAGGATTATGGAGCTGGTAAATACAATTTACAAATACGATTCATTGAAAAACAAGAACACAGAGCTTATGGAGGCTACTGTTGAGGATTTAATAAAACTAATAGCTCCATTTGCTCCACACTTTGCTGAAGAGATGTGGGAGACTATAGGGAAGACAACGTCAGTGTTTAACGAACAATGGCCTGAGCACAATGAAAAGGCTCTTGTTAAAGATGAAGTTGAGCTTGCCGTTCAATTTAATGGGCAAGTTAAGTTTAAAATTAATGTCTCAGCAGATGCTAATAATAAGGAAATTGAAGACTTGGCCATTAATGATTTACGTGCAAGTGCTTATACCGAGGGTAAAAACATAGTCAAAGTCATTGTGGTAAAGGGGCGTTTGGTCAATATAGTAGTGAAATAAGCGAGGGTTTATTATGGGTCAGACATTAAGATATTTGGTAATGGCGGCTATCTCATACATTGCTTTTTTAAGTATAGTTAGGATTGCCATGGGTAGCCAGTATAAAGCAAAATCATTCCTAATAAATATAGTAGGAATATTAGCTGTATACGGTAGTTTTATTTTAAAACTATATAAAGGCGCCATCAGACCTACCATAATCTATTACATTCTTATAATATTTTTGATAATATTTATCCCCCCTTTATCTTTAAAGATGAAGAGTGATCAAACTCTAAAATATTGTGCTTTTGTAATTGTTGGAATCCCAGTGTTACACCTTTTATTCTCACTCTTACTAGGTTGGGGGAACCTACTTCCGTTTTTCCCTATTCGGTCTATATGGGGGCTTATTTAAATTCGGGACTATTACAAAGGAATAAACTACTTTTTTGGAGGAGATTTGTTTGTCATTAGATAGGTCTGATGAAGTAAGACTAATGCAGCCTTCGGTTTTAGCTTTTATTGGAGATTCTGTATTTGATCTTTTTATTAGGGAAAGACTAATCATGAAGAAGAAGGGAACCTCGCATACTCTTCATATTTTAGCGACTCATTATGTTAAGGCTGCTTCACAATCTATAATATCAAAAGCATTGATGGATTCATTTACTAAAGAGGAAGCATATATATTTAGACGCGGAAGAAACACAAAGTCAACAACCATACCAAAGAATGCAGATGTACAGGATTACAAATATGCCACAGGCTTTGAAGCGCTTATTGGATATTTATATTTGACTGATCAAAAGCAAAGACTTCACCAACTAATGGAGATGGGGGCAGAGATCATGGAAGGCCCCGGAATGGAGAAAAAGAATGAGAAAGAATGAATATGGGCCTAAGAAGGGTTCTGGAAACCAGTCGTCAGGTAGAGGTCGGAGCGATATAGAAAGCGGTAGAGCTAATAAGCCCAATAGAACATCAAAAAGCAATTCTGGCAGCAGCAAGCGCAATACTAGGGGCCAATATAGTGCGCCTGGCGATAGAGATGATTCCTATGAAACGAGAAAATATAGGAAGGATGAAAGCTTTAGTAGGCCTAAAAGAAATGCTGATTCAAATGAGGGTGGCTATAGAAGATCTAATAGGAGCACCGATTCAAATGAGGGTGGCTATAGAAGATCTAATAGGAGCACCGATTCAAATGAAGGTGGCTATAGAAATTCAAATAGGAGATCAGATTCAAATGAGGGTGGCTATAGAA
>CAYMAE010000071.1:0-5348 GCA_964388375.1 uncultured Ruminiclostridium sp. | reverse complement strand
ATTACGAATCAATTGCGCTACCAACTGTGCCACACCAGCATACCGTGCTTAATTATTTTACAATTATAGATTTAGACTGTCAAACTAAAAACCTTCAAAATACCATCCATTATTCTCCGTGCAAATAATACGCTTGTTCATTTCCCCGTCAATCGTGATATTCTGACCATTTACTTTCTTTCAAATACATTGAGGCGGCCAAAGGCCGCCCCGATATTGGGCTTTCATATATTTATTTAAATTATGTACTATCTAAATCCTTTACGTTTTAAGAAGGTTGGTATTTCTGGGCCCTCTAAATCATCATCAATGATAATTGGATTCTTTGAGATAGTGTCATTTGGTTTATTTAAATTCTGTCCTAGAATATGAGGCTTTTTAACAACAACATCATCGTTAAAGCCTGTTGCTATTACTGTTATGACTAATTCATCTTTCAGGTTTTCATCAATAACCGCACCAAATATGATATTAGCATCAGGATCGGCCGCTGCTTGAATCAATTCGGCAGCTAAATTAACCTCTTGCAATCCTAAATCAACACCACCAGTTATGTTTAAGAGAACTCCCCTAGCTCCATCAATGGTTGTTTCTAGTAACGGGCTGGCTATTGCTTGTTTTGCTGCTTCTTCTGCCTTGCTTTCACCAGTCGCTCTACCAATACCCATATGGGCAATACCTGTATCAAGCATGATGGTTTTTACATCGGCAAAGTCAAGATTGATTAGCCCTGGAACAGCTATTAAGTCCGAAATACCCTGAACACCCTGTCTAAGCACATCATCTGCAAGATTAAACGCCTTAACAAGAGGCATTTTTTTATCTGTAATCTGAAGTAGCCTATCATTAGGAATTGTAACTAGAGTATCAACTACATTCTTTAGCGCCTCAATACCAGCCTCGGCCTGCATCATACGTTTTTTGCCTTCAAATAAGAATGGCTTAGTTACAACGCCGACTGTAAGAATTCCCATTTCGCGGGCTATCTGTGCTACTACAGGAGCTCCTCCTGTTCCAGTTCCTCCGCCCATACCGGCTGTTACAAATACCATATCTGCATCTTTTATTGCCATTGCTATTTCATCGCGGCTTTCATTTGCAGCTTTCTCACCGATTTCTGGATTTGCTCCGGCTCCTAATCCTTTAGTAAGTTTATCACCTATTTGAATTTTAGTAGTTGCCTGTGAAAGAAATAATGCTTGCTTATCAGTATTAACAGAAATAAACTCAACCCCACGTAGACCGGCTGATATCATGCGATTTACGGCATTATTTCCGCCGCCACCGATTCCAACAACTTTAAGGTGAGCAAAACTATCCATATCAATGTCGAATTCCAACACTTTTGTATCCTCCTTACGAGTCTGCTTGCGTAATAATAATAAAAAACTATTACTATTTATTATATAACAACCATGCATAAAAGCAATAATTTTCTTGAAATCAAAGCTAATAAAGCCCAATATATTGTGGGCTAGTTGAACCAACGGTAAAATAAAGGGCACATATGGTATTTTTATTCTTCATCCAGCTTAAGAAGCTTTCGGCGAATAATACCAAAATTTAAAAATATACGATTACCAAAGGCAAATATGGCAGCAAGATAAATCTGTATGCCTAATTTATCTCCGATATATGCCAAAAGCGCTGCCATTAAAGCATTTCCAAAAAACCCCGAGAGGAAAACTCTAATATTAAACTTTCCTTTAAGAGATGCTGCAAACCCTCCCATTATAGAGTCTAATGCTGCTAAAATGGCTATCGCTGCGTAGTTAGAGTACGCCTGCGGAATATGAATCGGTGCAAAAATGCCTATTAATAATCCTACAATGAGTCCAAGTATGGCTATCATGGGCTCCCTCCTATTAGATGTATATTAGTCAGGGATAAAGCTGGGATTTTGGTCTCCCGAGAATTCCAGCCTTCCGCTTTCCTGGGCGCTAATTTTTTTAAAAAATATCTCTTTAGTAAAGTCAACTACATATTGAAGCTTGTCCTTAGGGTTGAATCGGACAATTATTCTATTGTCCAATGACACCATGGTGTCGTTCTCACTTATCATATCAACCCAGTCTAACACATCGGCAAGTTTTATTTCGGAGTTTCCATCTGAGCTTTTGATAGTATTGATTATTTCTACGCCAATCCTTATTAGTGAAATATCCGATACCTCCAATTGCCCACCCAAGGTATATCTGCTAAAATCGATACCTCGTATTTCCTCTAAATCTCCAGATGGTTCACTATGCCCTGCTTCTAATACGAAACCTTGCTCATCAACCGTAAGGAAATTATCAAAATAAACAAGATATGCTGCCGGCTTTCTGTCTGTAATTTGAATAAAGACTTTATTGGGAAATACTATGCTCACCGTGCATGTGTTTACATAGGGAAGCTGTTGTATTTTTTCTTCACCGTCTAGAATTCTTAATTCAAATAAAGACTTAGGATTCATGCTCAGTCTTTTAAAGCCATTCTCACCAATACTAATTCCCGACGCGGCAATTATTTCCTCGTCTGTGTATCTTTCACTCCCCATAACCTCTATGTGCTTTATGTTGAATATAGGAGCAAACAACAAGAAAAGCAAAACAAAGGCTAGCACTATAAGGGCAATTAATATTTTAAACCTTGTTTTGGAACGTTTCTTTTTTTTCATATGTACTCCTGCACTATTACTATTGTGCACATTTCCTGTCTATAAATCAAACCTTAGGTAAATTATATCAATACAAAGCTCGGTCTTCAACTCTTCTGATTTTTGCACCAACCTTTGAAAGTATATTTTCTACCTTTTCATAGCCCCTGTCAATATATCCAGCTTCGCTAATAAATGTTTCTCCCTCAGCGCCGAGTCCGGCAATAATTAGTGCCGCTCCTCCTCGTAAGTCTCTGGCCTCGACTGATGCACCCTTTAGCCTTTCAACACCTCTAATTATGGCAGTACGACCTTGAACACTTATATCAGCTCCCATCTTATGAAGCTGTTCTGTGTATCTATACCTATTCTCAAAAACAGTCTCTACCATTACACTAGTTCCTTTGCCTTTAGTTAATAATGCCACAAGTTGAGGTTGCATGTCTGTGGGAAATCCGGGGTAAGGTGATGTTCTTACTAGGTCAAGCGCATTTACTGGCCCCTCAGATTCTATAGTAACAACTCCGCCAGCATAACTTTTTATTTTACATCCTGCACGCCTCAAATAATAGATGATTGATCCGATATGGTCATACTCAATCCCCGTGACCACTAAGTTGCCACCCACTGCGGCTACAGCAGAAAGGTATGTTCCGGCCACAATACGGTCGGGAATTATTTTGTGAACTGGTTCAGCCTTTATTTCCCCTCTACCTTGAATGCGCACAACACCTGTTCCGCCACCTGTAATGTTAACGCCTATATTCACAAGAAAATCCTGCAAATCTTCTATTTCAGGCTCTTTAGCTGCATTTCTTATGATTGTCTCACCCTCTGCCGCACAGGCCGCAAGCATAATGTTTTCAGTAGCACCTACACTTGGGTAATCAAGAAGTATCTCACATCCCTGAAGCTTATTTGCCCTGACCCGTAGCATTCCGTGCTTAAGGCCGTCAACCTCAGCCCCCATTTGCTTCAAAGCTTTTAGATGCATATCAATTGGTCGCATCCCGATTTCACAGCCACCCGGATAGCAGATTAGTACTTCCTTGCACCTGGCAAGCACCGCTCCTAGTATTATTATCGATGACCGCATTCTTTTGGCAAGTAGTTCAGGAATACATGAACTGGTTAAATCTGATGCATCTATCTCAATTCTCGATCCCTTTCTCTGAATTTTACACCCTAAAGCTGACAGTATCTCGAGCATTGTTAAGACATCGTCCAACTCCGGGCAATTCTCAAGTATGCTGGTACCATTATTCAAGAGCGTAGCGGCAAGCACTGGAAGGACAGCATTTTTAGCACCCGGTACTTCAATTATGCCGCTCAGTCTCGAACCGCCGGTGATTATGAGATTGCTCACGCAAACACCCCCGGAAGTAAAGTATTGAACACATTTCATAATATGCGTTCCACACAATGGTGTTACTCCAGGGGGCTTGTATATACTTGATTATAGGTGTTTTTAGTTGTTTGGGGCATGGACAATTATTAAGAAGATAGCTAACATGCACAATATTTTTTGTTAATAAAGTAACTAGGTCGTCAAAAGTGATATGGATAATAGGGTTAAAATTTGTTAACGTTAATACATATGCCTTATCAATGCATGTACTGTAGATATGGTTTGATAATGGCTGGAGTAATATGACACAAATAAATTACATCGTTTAGAGTAATAGTATAGAGAGGCATAAAAATATGAGTGAAAACAGATCAAAAGTAGCAATAATTGGAGCAGGTTTCGTTGGAGCATCGACGGCATTTGCACTTGCAATGAAGCAGCTGGTAAATGAAATGGTAATTATTGATGTTGATAGGGATAAGGCCGCAGGAGAGGCAATGGACATCAACCACGGACTGCCGTTTATTGGACAGATGAATATTTATGATGGAGATTTTTCGGACTGTGCTGATTGTGATGCCATCATCATTACCGCAGGCGTAAACAGAAAACCGGGGGAATCGCGAATTGATCTTGCAAGAAAGAATCTTATTATAGCTAAAGAAGTTACAGCTAATATAATGAAATATTATACTCGTGGAGTAATTCTTGTGGTTTCTAATCCGGTAGATATTCTTACTTATAAAATACAGAAATGGTCCGGGCTACCCGACGGTAGAGTATTAGGTACAGGCACAGTATTAGACAGCTCACGTTTTAGATATCTTTTAAGTGAAAAGTTTGATGTAGATGTGAAAAATGTTCATGGCTATATTATTGGCGAACATGGAGATACACAATTACCACTTTGGAGTGCAACACACATCGCAGGCAGAAATATAAGAGAGTATTTTAACGACACAATCTATGGCGTAACAGATGCTGATAAGCTTGCCATCGTCGAAAATGTTAAAGGTGCAGGCGCTGGAATAATTAAGAGAAAGGGCGCAACATATTACGCAATCGCCATTTCGGTAAATACAATATTAGAGTCGGTACTTAAGAATCAAAAGACAATAAGAACAGTTTCCTCAATTATTAATAGCAAATTCGGTATTGGTGATGTAGCATTGAGCCTTCCCTCAGTCCTTAATGCAAACGGTGTAAAAAAGGTTATGGACTTGAGCATGACCGATGAAGAGCTAATTTTGCTACATCATTCAGCAGAACAGTTACAGCGTATTTTAGAAGCAGTAAAGGATATTTAATTTACGGAATAAAATATTAAAATAGCGCATTAACATGCATTAAAGAAAGGAATCA
>CAYMAE010000070.1:0-5460 GCA_964388375.1 uncultured Ruminiclostridium sp. | reverse complement strand
TTATCCATGGTTACATCTGCATGTCGGATAACTATATCGGTTATTTTTGCTACTTCTTGTGCGGTCAAGCTTGGAGCCTTAACCATAACATCAATACTATCGGTTTCGCTCGTGTATACTAGTGCATCCTCAAAACCCCTTTGTTTTACCAGGGTTTCTATTGTGCTCTCTAATTCGGACCTTCTAATTAACGCAAGTAACTGCGCCTGCGCCTCCAAAGAAGCAGTATTTGAGGAAGATACTGACACAGTTCCTCCCTCAACGTTCATAGCAAGTGTTTTTAATTCATCCTTTTGCTTGCTTCTTGCTTTATTCCTATCTATGCGAGCTTCTGCAAAGAACCCTGAGGCTTCGTGTTGGGCTAATACATCATCACCCAAATCGCCCTCAACGTATATGGCCGCTCCGGGTACATCGTCAAGCCCTGTTCCTTGAACGAGGTCAAGGTCTCCCTCATAATCAATGCCCGCTTGCCCTGAGGTATTATAGTTGTACTGAATTATCCCCACAGAAATAATTACTAAAACAAGCCCGAGTACAACAATTTGCTTTCTTTTCATACCTTTCCCTCCAAATAATTCTAATGTCTAATATTCAAATAACAACCCTACCGCTTCACTGCGGCCTTAGACAGAGTAAATTTCACTTTTACTTCAAACTCTAACATCTAACCTCTAATATTATATTTACATTGCCAGGCTATTTATGCTTCAATATCTGAACTCTGTGCTCAGGAATTCCTAAAAGAGTACAGACAGCATCATTTAGTTGAGCTTTAATAAGTATGTCATCTGCTCCTTCGGCCACAACTACGACTCCCTTTATTTGAGGAATTATTACCTTTAGTATTACTGGCTCATCCTTACCTGACAATGCAAGTTGCTTACTCTCGCTTATTTCCATTGTTTTTTCATCAGTTTTCTCATCGTTCCTTGTATCCTGTTCATTATTGTATGCTGGTACCATCTCGCTTCCTGTGTCGGCATAAACCATTACACTTACCTCACCAGCTCCCTCGACCCTCGATAGAAGATCACCGAGTCTTTGCTCTATGTCAGCTACGACATCCTGGCCATCATACGTAGATATGCTGCTTGATTTTTGAGTGGGTAAATTTTCTAAGCCACTACTTACATAACCTGCGGTATCCTCATCTTTATTGCTATTGGCAATGTAGCTTCCCGCCAGAATAATAATAATTCCTAGAGCAATAATTATTATTAGGCTCTCAGTTAATGATAGCTTTCGTTTTTCTGTCTTATCTTTTTTCTTTACAAAGAAACCGGTTATGTTCTTAAACATATTCATTTTCCTCCATTAAATTTACTCAAATTCAAAATTATTTGGTCCTCTTTAATGGCAAAAGTCCCCATTAGATGATTCTTTATATAACTCGCCGCTTCCTCGGATAACACACCTATCCTATTATCCTTGCTCGGCGCTAATGTAATATAGAGGCATCGAATCATCGCATAATTTTCATCACCGTAATTTTCATAGAGTACCGCATCAACATCTGTAACTTGATATTCCTTATAGCCTTTGAAGCGAGCTTTAATATCATTAATTAAAGATATTCTATATAGCTCGAGCATTTTTACTGAATCTTCTTCTTCAATTTCCTCTATTCTACCCTTTAACTCACCTTCTGAAAGCTGCATATATTGATTCCAGGCTATTGAGTCCAGTTTTATGTCCCCACTTAAAAAATTAATCACAGGCATAGCTATAACTGAAGTTACCGCAAGCCCGCAAATTAGCTTAACATACTTTTCCATATTGCCCTTTGGCACAAAACACTCAATAATTGAGCAAAGGACCGAGATAGTAACCAAGGTTATAATCCAGGATTTTAGTTCATTCATTATTTACTCCCCTTAAGTAAGAATCAAGGTGCGAATTAGCTACTACACTTTCGTAAGCTCAAGTCAGTTTTTAAAAGCCTTTCATTTTGCATCTATGTAAAAACCCCTCCTAATTGCATCATGGTTCCGGCAAGCAGGATATTTCCAAATAGAGAGGCGCCCATTATGCCCAACATCACTGTAAAACATTCTGATGAATCTTCCAGTGCATCACATATAGCTTCATCACAAATAGGGGCACCAAATGCTGCTGCCAATCGAAAGGATATCATAATAACAAAAATCTTTATAAATGGTATAGCAAATATAACTCCCAGGCCAATTATGGCCAATATTCCAACGAAATTGCTCGCTGCGGAAGTACACATTAGTATTGTCTCGGCGGCATCAGCCATATATTTACCAGCTACAGGCACAAAGGTACCCAGTGCAAACTTTGTAGTCCTAATAGTTACTGCGTCAACCGATGAGCTTGCTATCTTCTGAACCGAGATAAGTATGGATAGTATAAGGGTCATTATTCCTGTTGCCCATACTGTGATACTTTTTAACAACTTTGCTAATGTCCTTAACTTAAATCTTTCTGAGATACTGTCCACTAAAAAAAGAATCCCAGCCATTACTGTAATAGGCAGTAATACAGTCTTAAAAAGGTAATTAGCCCCGTTTACAACAACAAACATTATAGGTTGTATTGCAGCAACTGAAATTATTTTCCCTGAGGAAGCCATTAACGCAAGCATTGCAGGCATTGCCAAGGAGGATATCTGCTGCATAGAATCGATTGTTGAACGCGCGATGTCCACCATACTCCCAAAGCTAACTGCTGCTATGATAATCAATACTCCGTTTACCGCAAGCTTAGCTGCTTCATTAGATAGGCCTCCATCCATTGGCTGCATCGCACGAATAACTGCCCCTATCAACATTATTGCGAACAGCTGAATAATAAGTGCAATATTGGCCTTTACCTCCTTTCCGAGAAGACCCAGTAAGGTTTTGGACAATCCCTCTAGGCTTTTTAAGGGATTACCTTTTATTGAGTCGTTTAATATTTCTTCTGATGTTATGCTATAACCATTTGATATATTAGAATCAGTAAGAGCTTTATCTACAGCATCCTTTACATTTTCTATTTCGTCGATTCCTAGTTTATCTTCAAGAATATTAGCATTTATTGTCGCTTGATTGTCTTCAGAACTTTGAGTGCAGAAGCTAGGAATACAACTCATAAATACAAAGCATATTACAATACTTACTATAAAAATACTTTTTCTCATTATCATCGTTAATGCACCCCCTCTTTTGTGTACTATAAAATAGTGGATATAATCTGTATTAAAGATGTAGCAATAGGTACCGCCACCACTAGTATCATGATTTTTCCTACTGTCTCAACCTTTCCTGCTATAGAGTTTTGGCCAGCATCTTTGCATATATCTGCCGAAAACTGTGTTATATATGCCATGCCAGTAACCTTCAAAATTGGAACCAGAAGTTTACCCTCAATACCAGCTTTATTTATTACATCTTCTATTGCACCAATAATTGCCCCGGCTTTTCCAAAAGCTATTACCAGTGCTATTACGCCAAAGGCAAGGGCTAAGGCTAAGCCTATTTCAGGCTGCTTTTCAGATATAATCATTACAAAAACGGCTGTCACTACCCCTAGTACTGCAACCCTTATTAACTCTGCCTCCATAGATTAGTTCACCCTTTACTTTTGCATATGCATATCATCCTTTATAAATTAGCTAAAACCCAAACATGGTTTTAACTGTATCGAAGAGGTAAGCTATTTCTTTTGCCACCATAAGCAGAACCACCACCACAGCAGCTAATGTGGTCATCATAGCCATTTCTTCTCTTCCTGATTTCGTAAGAACAATGTTCAGGATTGACACCAGAATCCCAATGGCCGCTATTTTAAATATTAAATCCACATCCATACTTGTATCTCCTTCAAAGCAAAAGAATTACTACTGCCGCTCCGCTTAGGGCTCCCATATTTCTATAGAGCTTCCCCTTGGTTTTGACCGCTTCTCTGGCCTCTTTCTCGAGAATTTCTATGTTTTCCTTGGCCAATTCGAGAACTGATTCCTGATTTTGTATGTCAGATTTTCCAAGCATTTCTCCAAATTCAGAAATCACAGCCCAATCTGATTCCTCTAGTGGCATAGCTTCTTTATTCTTTTCTATTGCAAGCCTCCAAGCTTCACCCGTATCTATATGCTGGTTTTTTATCATGTCTCCACAATCCAGTAATATAGTGGACCAATTCCCTGCTAAGCCTTCTTTACCTATGTTTTCAAATGCAAAAAATAGCGGGTTTCCCAATCTACACATTTGATTTTTTAGATTAAGTAGAACCTCTGTTAGTTTTGATAACAAACGCTGTCTCTCGGCGAGCCTGTTGGACAGAGTCATCCCCATGGCTGTGCACCCTGCGAAAACTACCATACATCCCACTATCTTGATCCAAAAAGCTAAGCTTGTTACCATTTGCATCCATCACCTTTATCCATCTTTTTCCTTTGTCTGCCCCCAATAGAAGGACTCGTTCAAATCCCTCTCGCCCAATAAGTTTTCCTACCCCTAATCTGCATTTGAAATCCTCTACTCCATAAGAATGTGCTGTGGCTATTAGCCGTACTCCAGCATTCCATGCTCTTCTTACGGCTTCAGCATCCTGCGTGGCACCTAGTTCATCTACAATAATGACCTGGGGAGCCATTCCTCTAAGCATAATTTCTATACCCTCACTCTTTCGACAACCATCCATTACATCAGTTCTTGGACCTAAATCATTTTGTGGGACACCTCTATATATAGCAGCTAATTCAGATCTTTCGTCTACAACAGCTGTGCGTAGCCCGTTAAATTTTCCATTTGGGACACCTTGACTAATAATACGGCACAGGTCCCTTAATAATGTTGTTTTACCTAGCCTTGGTGGAGACAGAATCAATGTGTTATAAATATCATTGTTATTGCGCATAAGATGACGAAAGACATCTTGAGCGCATCCCTTGATTTGCCTTGAAAATCTAATATTTACTGAGGAAATATCTTTAATAGCGGCTATTTTCTCACCCTCGTATACAACCGTTCCACAAAGTCCCACTCTATGGCCACCTTTTAGTGTTATAAAGCCTTTAGTTATTTCATTTTGAAATGCATAAACAGAATGCTCACATATAAGAAGGAACAAGGATTCTATTTCTCTCGGAGATACAATTAGCGCAATTTTGGGGTCATCATATAACAATCCTTTTTCACTAATAAAGTAATCAGATCCCGCAAATACCCCCATAAGCGGAAGACCTTTTCTGATTCTAATTTCCTCCAACTGGCTTATGTATTCCCCATTGATTAAGCCTACCGCCTGCCTGATTCTATCAGGTAGATATGAGGACATCAGCTCTATAAAATGCCTATTGGTGGATTTACCCCATTCCATCTAAAGCCTCCAGTTTATTTAATAAGGACATGCTTTAGTTTATGAGCAGTAAATCACGGATATGATAATATTCTCCATCAAAAAAAGAGCCTCTTTGAACTTATATGTTCAAGTAGGCTCTTTTAGTAAACTTAT
>CAYMAE010000069.1:0-6052 GCA_964388375.1 uncultured Ruminiclostridium sp. | reverse complement strand
CTTCCGAGCTTTCCTTAACAAGGAGCTTTTTTATGATAGGAATGCCCGTAGCTTCTCCAGTGTTCAATATTCCTGTCCATACCGTCACTTGGCTTGAAACTCCTTTTCGAACTTTGCCGATAACCTTTTCTTTCTCTGTTAACACCTTTTCAGGGCAAACCAAGATACAGCCGCCGCAGGAGTGGCATACATCGTCAAAGACAATCAATTTATCTTTTATATAAGCGAGTGCATTGAATTTGCAAAAATCAACGCATTTTCGGCATCCGTTGCAGAGTTCATCATTTACCTTTGGAATCTTTACTGATATTTCTTCCTCTTGGACACTTTCTGGTTTAAAGAATAGATGCCCATTTGGTTCTTCTACATCGCAATCTATATATGTTGATGTCTTCGCTATTGCAGCTAAATTGACTGATACTAGTGTTTTTCCTGTGCCACCCTTGCCACTTAACACAGCTATCCTCATATCAATTGCCTCCATGACCATGAAACCCTGGATGGATTTCGTCTAGCGGAGAAAGTTTCCCATTAATAAAATCATCTATATTATCCTTTACAGAGGCAGATGTCGTTTTGAATAATTTTATTTCGGCAGCTTTTATCACGTCAGCCGCATTTTTCCCACATCTTGGAGTAAGCAAAACAGTTGCCTTGTTATCAACTATCATTTGTGCAGCTTTTATTCCTGCACCGCCCGTGCTTGTTGCCGCACTGTTATCAATAAATACACTTTCCTTAGTTTCTGCGTCATAAATAAGAAAATAGGGAGTACGTCCAAAGGATACACATACATTAGACTCCAAGGTTTTCTCATCTGCTGGAATTGCTATTTTCATAAGAATCCTCCATTCTTTTAATCGTTAAATAGTTGTTGACTGCATTGTGCAATGCGCTTGCTCCTAAATTCCTTATAATCAGTCACCTCCATTACCTGTAAAGTACCTGCCTCGCCGATTTCTATGACAACCCCGACCACAGCCATTTCCCAAACCATCACAAAGGCGATATACGCCTCCTTCAATTATCAATACTTTACCATTTACCAATGATTCAGCTAACTTTCTTCTGGCTTCTATATATATTCCCTGAACGGTAGTCCGGGCGACATTCATTTGTTTTGCACATTCTTCCTGAGTAAAACCCTCCAAATCAATAAGTCTTACCGTCTCATATTCATCTACTGTCATATTTACATGATCCTGAACTTCCAACGCTAAATCAAGAGGACCAAATTTTTTACTTTCTGGCAAGCAACATACTTTTCTCCATTTCATTGGCCTCGCCATAATCTACCACCTCATTTCTAATCCAAAACAACCGGGACTCGTCCTACGGTTACCTCTAATCTCTGTTAGCATCAGAAGTTCTCTAATTGCTTATCAATGGCTTTGATTCGATCTTGCAACATGATTTTTTGTTCATACCCCCTTGTAGTTATTGACATATGTCACATTCAATTATTATTATACTCCGTTTATGACATATGTCAATAACTATTTTCAATCTTATTAATAAAGGCTCGCTTCTGGCCGCATACAAAAAGCACCAATCTAGTTATTGGTGCCATTGTCTTAATTCTACAAGTAAAATCTACTGCCATGTCATCTTTTGAATAGAATCATAGTTATTCCAAAAGAGTAAACTTCCAAGAGCAATTGCATGTCATATCTGTAATCTCAGGATAACAGCTAATTGCTTCACATTTAAACCTGTCATCAATTATCTTTGCAAAATACGTATATTCTATGATACCTACAGATTTGCAAGGGTGAAACTCCATGCCTTTTTGCTTTCTCGCATTTTGCACACGACAATCCAAGGTCCTATAAATTAGTGTATTGCCATCAACTATTATTTCATCCTCATTAATATTCGCGTAAAACCTGAGGGATAAAGCCTTTTTCAAACCTTCTATGCCTGACCTTTCGGGTAAATTTAAAAAGCCCTTTATCCGTTTAGCTTCTATTTCTGTGAAACGCCTCCAGGCGTTCATATCATGCTCTATGGCTTCATCCATACCAAATTTTCGTTCGATGGATTGAAACCAGACGCCATCCATAGCCAACCAGTTTTTTGAGTATATCTCTATCAATCTAAGCAAGTCTTCTTTGGGTAGTTCTTCAATTAACCTGTTTCTCATAAATTACTCCCTCTAAATATCAAAAAGATTTAGTGCTTTAAAACCGTCTAAGGCTTCGTCAAAACTAAATACTTCCTGATCCTTTCTTCCTCATGGGTTTAGTGGTGAGGTAGTAGCTAAGAGTGATATTTATTTATCCTCTTACTTTTTGTAGTATCTTCACTACCTTTTCAGTTTTTAGGACTTTACCATAGGAAACAACCTTTCCATCCACAACCAAAGCCGGTGTAGTCATCACACCATATGTTGCGATTTGCGAAAAATCGGTCACATGGTCAATTTCAGTATCCATACCTAGTTGTTGCAAGGCTGCCTTTGTTGCCTCTTGGAGCTGATTGCATTTTGCACAACCGCTTCCAAGTATTTTTACAGTCGCACCTTCCTGCTTTGCACTTTCGGCCTTTGCCATGCTTTCATTATCACAGTTGCCTCCACAACAGCAGCCCGAGGTCTCTTCTTTTTTCTTTCCAAAGTTGAATAATCCCATAATTAATCTCTCCCTCTATAATAATTTTTAATACTTCTTCTTATCCATCAACAGCAATTTCCTTCACAAGCACATTTCTTAGTCTTCTTGCCATCGAAGAAGACTCTTAGATTATCTGGAAGTTCATAGCTGCCGCAGGAGCACCTGTCTTCGATTCTACCAAACACACCTCGTAGTATATCGACAGCCAGTTTTTCTTTCGGAGGAACCTCAAAAGTTTCACCATCATATTCAAACACACGGCAATCCACATCAGTATCGCTGATTTCACTGCAACATCCACAGCTTGTTTCCGAAACTGTCTGGCAAATATCCTGGCCATTCACACGGATGGTTGGGGAAGACGAGAATTCATGTTGAACTGCTATTTCAGCAGTTGTTATTTCAGTCTTTCTGTATTCGACATCATATCCAGCAAGCTCCAGTGCAGGTGTAATGATTGTCATGACATCTTCCAGCACAACATCAGTTCCAATGCAGCGATCGCAAGTTTTTAAATCAAGGTATAAATATTCAACCAGTACTTTCTTATCCAAAGGCTCGTAACTTCCACAGGAGCAACAGGATGCTTCCGCTTCCGGATTACCATTTGGTGGCATCCAGCCAGTTTTATCACCTACATAAGTAATTGCTCCAACAGGACATTCATTACCACAGCCATGGCAATGTTCCACACATAATGTAGGATTCAACACAACAGGGCAAGGAGCTTTTATTTCATCATAAACACCATGAGGACAATTATCAATGCAAATACTGCATTCTGTACAAGTAAGATAATCGATAACGGGATACCATGTTTTGCTCATAGCATTACCTCCTATACTATTAATGATTGAATTGCATTGAAAAAGTACCCTACAATTATGATACCGATAGTGCAAATTCCAATGAAAAGTGCGAGCAATTTAGGTTTGACTGCTTTACGTAGCATAATTAATGATGGCAAGGACAAAGTAGTAACACCCATCATGAATGCTAGAATAGCACCAAGTTGTGCTCCTTTACTTAACAAGGCTTCAGCTACCGGAATAGACCCAAAGATATCAGCATACATTGGAATGCCCACAAGAGTTGCAAGGATAACAGCAAAGGGATTACCACCACCGAGAATTTTTTCAATCCAAGATTGTGGAATCCAGTTATGAATAACTGCACCTATTCCAACCCCAACTAGTATATAAGGAAATACCTTTTTAAAGGTATCAATTACCTGCTCTTTTGCAAAAATCAAGCGCTCACGCTTTGTAAGATCAGGAGATTCAATATCAACACTGCCAGCTGTGGTAATAAAGCTCTCAACGTGTTCTTCCATATGCATTTTTTCAATTATAGTACCACCGACAATTGCGATGACTAGTCCCAGAACAACATAGATAATGGCTACCTTTGCGCCGAAAATACTCATTAATAGAACAAGAGAACCCAAGTCCACCATCGGTGATGATATAAGGAACGAAAACGTTACTCCCAACGGTAGTCCGGCACTAGTAAAGCCGATAAACAGCGGGATAGACGAACATGAGCAAAAGGGTGTTACCGTACCAAGTAAGGCAGCAACGGTATTGGCACCAATTCCATGAAATCGTCCCAAGATTTTTTTACTTCGCTCCGGTGGAAAATAACTTTGTATATAAGAAATCAAAAAGATTAATGAACAGAGTAGTATCGTTATCTTAACTACGTCATAGATAAAAAACTGTGCACTGGCAACCCAGAGATTAGCAGTATCCATACCTAAAGCCGAAAATCCAGCGCCAATCACCTCGTTAAGCCATTTCATCCCAAGAATTTGACTTTGAATAAAGTCCCAAATTATCTTAATTATTTGCAATTCAAAACTCCTCCTTAAATAGTAGGGCAAACACATCAAATTTTTTAGATGTGTTATGCCTATAAAAAGCCATCTATCGATGGCCATTTAATTTTTACAACAATTATTGGTCAAAATTAAAGTATTCGGTGTGGTTAAATCTTTAAGTAGTTTAACTGCAAAATCCCTTCCTTTATCACTTATCTTATAATGTGTCCATTTCCCATCCTGCCTACTATCCACAATACCTGATTCACATAGAATCTTCATATGGTAAGATAATGAGGACTGAGCCATATCAATCTGTTCACCTAAAATGCAAGCACATTCTTCACCGTTTTTAAGTAACGCTAGTATTCGTAAGCGTTTTTCATCGCACAAGGCTTTGAATACCGTTGTCATCTCCTCATATGTAGTTTTCACTTTTCCCACCTCATATCTAATTTTCTGGATATGATACAGTATATGCGTCGAATCAAGTTTTGTCAATATGAACAAAAAGACTTTTTAGAATGAATCGTCCTCCAGTCAGCTTTGTTTTTGGGCTCAAACTGTTTGCTTCCCATTCCTGAAATAATTTTTCTAGAGGCTACAATCGTAAGCACAGGCGCCGCTTCCTATATCTCCCGCAGTCTCGGCAAAAAGGATAATCGATCCGCAAATAGGGCGCTGATTGTTTGTAATAACCTCGCCAAACCATACGGTGAAAACGCAGTGGTAGGTATGGGCGTTGCGGTAAAGCTGATGTATATTGGGACATTCATTTTCATGGGCTTTGCAGCAGGCTGCCAGCCGCTTGTTGGCTATAATTATGGAGCAAAGAATTTCTCGCGCGTTAAGGAAATCATAAAATCGGGTATGCTTATGTTTTCTTTTCTTATAACCGAAATCCATACCTCATACTTTGCATTTTGGGGATCTGCATTTAAATATACTTCAATATCAGGGGCATTTCCATACTCATATCCTGATGTCGGAAGCCATTCTGAGACAATTCTTTTTTCCAAGTCTTGAATTGATTGATTCGTTCCTTCACCTGTAAATATTGCCCATGTTGCAGAGGGTATATTATACTCTTCAATCCCGTCAGGCAGAGATTTTGTCTACAACAAGCAATCTTAGCTACTTCCTTTAAATCTATTTCCTGGTCAAGATGCTCTTCAATATAATTCATTGCTACGTTTAAGCGTTCTACCCATTCCATCCTTTTCCTCTCCTAACTATAAAATACTAGACTCCTAATAATTATACCTCTCTTTTTTTGCACAATAAAGGAAGGAATAAATAAGAGAATAATAGCAATTAAGGTGGGCAGTGATAATGAGTAGAATTGCTTTATTGTTTCAAAATAAAGACAACCTACACTAACCTTCGCTAAAATGTGGCTGTCTTTTTCTTTAACATCCTATGAAGTTATTTATAACATCTATCCAAATTTGGACTTTGATTTTGAGTACATGTCAAACGCAACGGCAAACAATACCACCAGCCCTTTTACGACAGATTGCAAAAAGACATTTAAACCTATAATGGACATGCCGTTATTCATAACTCCCATAATAAATGCGCCTACGACAGCTCCCCATATGGTTCCTACGCCGCCATATGC
>CAYMAE010000068.1:5163-6484 GCA_964388375.1 uncultured Ruminiclostridium sp. | reverse complement strand
AGGTCTGCAAAACCTCTATTCCCCAGTTCAAATCTGGGTGGCGCCTCCAAAAAAAGCCTCATTATAGGATTTCCTGTAAATGAGGCTTTTACCATTTATGTTATGTTTATTAAATTGATAAACCACAAAGTCAAAATCCATGCACAAACAGGCAGTGCATTTGATGGGACTTAATAGTAATCAGGTTATAAAGCCGCAAATGTGACAGATGGTTGTGATTTTGACTGTACTAATATATAATTTATGGCAAGATGCTTATTGTGGAAACTGATAGACTATAGGGATACTTACCTGTCTGAACTAAACAGGCAGCTAAAAATATATTTGATAAATACAAGTGAATATGACATATAGGTGTATGATTCATAATAGAAGAAAAAGGAGGCAATTATTTTGCAGAGAATTCTTCTTACTTCCAATGGTCTTGAGAATAAAGCATTGGAAAGCCTATTTGTTGAGCAACTCGAAAAACCTGCCGAGAAAGCCAGAGTGATTTTTGTACCGACTGCGGCGAATAATGATGATGCCCGTGAAGTCTTGCCTAAATGCATGAGGGACTTGAACAATGCGGGGATATTGCCGCAGAACATATTTACTTATCATCTGGGTTACATAATGTCAAAAGACCGGCCAGGAGCGTATATAGCGGAACAAGCAGCTATTCCGCCTATATTCCGGCTGCTTTCACCCGATGAGATGAAACAATACGACGCAATCTATTTTTGTGGAGGCAATACCGCTCATTTATTGGATGAGCTTAATCGGACAGGTTTCTGTGACACTGTAAAGCAGGCGGTTGAAAATGGTTTGCTTTATATCGGAGTGAGTGCAGGAAGTATTGTAGCGGCAAAAAATCTGCCGAACAATTTAGGTTATCTGAATAGTACGTTAAGTGTACATACCCAAACAGGTATAGCCAAAGGCGTCTTTGATAATAACAAGGTTTCACATATTGATTTGAAGGACAACAGCGCTATTCTGATCATTGACGGGAGATATGAGGTTATCGAATAACCTCCGAGCAGATAAATAATGCAAATGTGCAAGCTACAATAGAGGCCTAGAAATATATCATTAAATTTTGTGACAAAAATCACACAAATCTATTATATTTTATTGTATACTAAAGTGGATATAATACATTAAAGAACGAAAAGCATACAGATAAAATAGGAGGATAGGTTAATATGAAAGTAACAAAGGAAATGACTATTGGCGAGGTTATTAGATCAAACCCTATGGCTGCACAGGTTCTTATGAGCTTTGGCATGGGTTGTGTAGGATGTCCTTCAGCTCAGATGGAGACTTTAGAAGAAGCCTC
>CAYMAE010000068.1:0-5063 GCA_964388375.1 uncultured Ruminiclostridium sp. | reverse complement strand
ATAGAGCGAATAACTTCGTTATTATCCTGCTGCATTTTAGCAACAGATTCATTAACTGTTTCAAATTTATCAACCATAGAATAAATTGCATTAGCGATATCATCAAAGGCTTTTTTGGTAGTATTAACAGACAAGACCTGTTCTTCTGATGCATTTCTTAACACATCCATAACCTTCACAGCTTCTTTTGACTCCATTCGGATGCTATCAACTAGATTAGAAATTTCAAGGTTAGCTGCTCCACTCTGATCTGCTAGCTTTCTAACTTCGTCAGCAACTACTGCAAAGCCTAAGCCTGCTTCTCCGGCTCTGGCGGCTTCTATGGCAGCATTTAAAGCCAATAGGTTTGTTTGCTCGGTAATGTTTTCAATAGTAGTTGTAAAGGAGTTTATTTCTTGAGCAGTATTAACAAGATTTTGCATAACAGAGAATATCTTTTCTGAAGCAGTGAAGTTAGTCTCTGATTTTTCTCTAAGGACCTCTACGGCCTCTGCACCGGCGCCATTAACTGTTCCTATTTTCTCGGTTTCCTTTGAAATATCACTATAGCTATCATAAACATTATTGATTTGGGTAGAAAGCTTTTCAACTGACAAAACGCCATGCTGTGCTTCTTCTGCTTGGTTTGTAGCTCCCTGAGATATCTCATCAACAGCTCGCGCTATTAGATTAATAGCGTCATAAGCTCCTTGTGATACTCCGTCAATAGTATAGGATGCGCTTTTAATTTGTAGTGATAGTTTGAAGAAGCTTTCTAATAGATTTCTTATTTCACTTAATATGGAGTTTACAGTGGAGGCAACACCACCAAGAATACCGTATTCGGAAGGATCAACAAAGGTGGAAAAATCACCTTCCCTAATCTTCTCCATTTCCCTTGAAAATGTATTGGCTGAATCCTTAATTGATTTTTCGAAGAAGAGTCGAATAACAAATGCATTTGCAAAAGCAAAAAGGGGAATGATATAAAATAAATTCCAATTGTCTGTCATCAAACTCAAAATGATTCCGAGTATTACGCCTAAAATTGTTGATGCAATTAAGACGATATTATTTACATTTGCCTTCTTTTTAGTTTCCATTTTTAAACCCCCATTATAATAAGTAATCCATAATGTTCTTCGACATATTTTTTTAAAATCATAACAACAAAATGGCTCTACAGTATATTTTACTATAGATGAAGAAACTTGGACAGGTTTTTTTGTAATAATTCGTAAAATTCACATAAGTTAAGTAAAAACTATAGCTTTTCCTGTTGATAGTAAGGTTTAATTTCCTTCGTTATCATAGTACCTATACCTTTATTTGTAAAGATCTCCATGAGAATACAATGCGGAATTCTACCGTCTATTATGTGAGTTCTATTAACACCGTGCTCAAGGGCATATACACAACCTAGTACCTTAGGAATCATACCACCAGCAATGATTCCTTCCTCAATAAGCCTTTTTACCTTAGCAGTGGTTATGGCATAGAGGATGCTATCTTCGTCATGTGATGTTTTAACACCTTCGACATCAGTCAGAAGGATTAGCTTTTCAGCCTTAAGAGCAGCCGCAAGCTCTGCAGCTACGGTATCAGCATTGATATTATAGCTTTGTCCATGCTTGTCAGTTCCGATAGGTGCCAGAACAGGAATATACTCGTCTTGGATGAGAATTTCAATTGCTCTAGTATTCACATTAGTAATTTGTCCTACAAATCCTAAGTCTACTTCTTTACCATTAACCTTTTCATTGTGCTTTTCGCATTCAAAAAGCATACCATCAATGCCGCATAGCCCTATAGCTTTACCGCCCTTTTGGCTAATCAAGGATACAATCTCCTTATTAGTTTTCCCCATAAGAACCATCTGAGCAACTTCCATGGTCTTTTGATCAGTAATACGTAATCCGTTTACAAATTCCGACTTAATACCAAAACTGTTTAAAGCAGCAGATACATCAGGTCCACCACCGTGAACTATAATGGGGTTTAATCCAATATACTTAAGAAGAGTAATATCTTCCATGACGGATTGTTTTAAATCATCATTAACCATGGCATTACCGCCATATTTGATTACGACAGTCTTTCCGGCTAATGCCTGTATATACGGAAGGGCCTCAACAAGTATACTGGCTTTTTTTAATATTTCTGTATAATCAAACATTTTTACATAACCTCGCTCATTATTATTCTTAAATTATTGCAGCAATTAATAGTCAAAATACTTTTTACCGAAAGACTTAACTTCTAAATTAAATAAATAGCCCCGGTGTAAGTAGTCCTTTAGTTTCATCAAACCCTGCCATGATGTTCATGGATTGTATGGCTTGGCTTGCAGCTCCCTTACCTAGGTTATCTAAAGCCGAAATTACTATAAGCTTATTTAGTCTTTTGTCAACGGCCAAACCTATATCAATATAATTCGTACCAGCGACATATTTAGTTTCGGGTAACTTTCCTAATGGAAGAACCCTTAAAAAAGGCTCATCTTTATAATATTCCTCATAGATTGAATGAACAAACTCTACTGAAAAATTGCCGGAAAAAAGGTTTAAGTAGTTAGTAGAAACCATCCCTCTTTTCATGGGTGCAAGATGAGGCGTAAATGAAACAATTACATCCTCACCACAAAGAACAGATAATTCTTGTTCGATTTCAGGGGTATGTCTATGCCTTGGAATACCATAGGCTTTAAAGTTTTCATCAGTCTCGCAAAAAGCATAGGGCAAATCGGATTTACGCCCCGAGCCTGAAACGCCTGAAACAGAGCTTATTACTATATCTTGAGGCGATACCAGCTTGTTTTTTAAGGCTGGAGCTATGCCAAGAATCGAGCATGTTGGATAGCAGCCGGGATCAGCGACAAGCAAAGCATTCTTTATTTTATCACGATATAGCTCAGGAAGCCCGTAAACAGCTTTACTAATAAACTCTGGAGATGAATGCTTAACACCGTACCAATCTTCATAAACCTTGACATCTCTAAACCTAAAATCACCGCTATGGTCAATTACCCGCTTACCTTTTTCCAAAAGCGTAGGAATGACCGTTGTAGATACTCCATGAGGGAGCGCAGTAATTAATAAATCTGCTTTTTGGCATATTGCATCTATGTCCAATTGGTCGCATACCATATCAAATATTCCTCTATATGCAGGATATACCTCGGAAAATGGTTTACCAACAAAGCTATTTGATACAACGGTGGTAATCTCTACATCATCTCTTAATGCGAGAAGACGGACGATTTCTGCTCCAACATATCCCGTAGCTCCGATTATACCAACTTTTAGCATATAATTACCTCCTACTATTACAATACAAATATCAATAACCTAGAACTGTATTATTAATTAATCTTAAATAAGTCAAAACGACAAAGTCTAGGATTTAGTGAGTATAATTATACATTCTAATGAATAAAAATTCAACACAAAGTTACAGCATATTAATTATGCAGTGTTTTTGATGGTATAATAGGGGAATAATATAGGTAAAGACATTATATTACTGGAGGATATTATTTGGAAATCGTAGCATTTGTTGGAGAAAGCGGTACGGGTAAAAGCCATCGCGCCTTATGGGTGGCACGAGAAAATGGATTGGATTATATTATCGATGATGGGCTTCTAATACATGAAAATTCCATTGTAGCCGGAAAATCAGCAAAAAAAGCACCATCAAAAATTAGCTCTGTAAAGGTAGCTTTATTTATGGAGCCAGCACATAAAGAAGAAATAATAAAGGCTTTAGCAGTTAATAAACCTAAAGGAATACTTATTTTAGGTACGTCAGATGGTATGGTTAACAAAATTGCGGGTGTCCTAGAGCTAGGTGAGTTTGATAAGAAAATTCATATAGAAGATGTAGCGAGTTCCTACGAAATTGAACAAGCGCGCAATACTAGAATAAAGCAGGGAAAGCATGTAATTCCTGTTCCTGCAATGCAATTAAAAAAGCAGTTTTCTGGTTATTTTTTAGATCCCCTTCAAATTTTCCGACGAAAAGGGAAGGGACAATTTCAAAGTATCGGAGAAAAATCTGTTGTGAGGCCTACCTTTAGCTATTATGGTAAATATACCATATCAGATTATGCCATATATCAATTGGTGAATTATATCGCTACTAGCATGCCTCAGATAGAGAAGATTACAAGGTTTCGTACCAATACCACCGCTGAAGGACTTTATTTAGATATGGATGTTATAATGATTTATGGGTATAATTTAGTAAAAGCAGTTAAAACTGCCAGGAAAGCAATAATAGAGGAACTAGATAAAATTGCGAGTTTTAATGTAAATTGTCTGAATGTAAATATAAAAAACATAGTTGTAAAGAAGGGACTGCATCCAAAATGAAATTCTCAGAGGTAAATAATTTGTCTCAAGTAGATTATTCTAATATGGAAGATGAAGAAGTCCTTACATATGTAAATGCCGGGAGTAGGCAAGGGATGGAATATCTGATAGAAAAATATAAGCCTCTAGTAAGAGCAAAAGCCAGAAGCTATTTTTTGGTTGGTGCAGACAGGGAAGATATTGTACAAGAAGGCATGATAGGCCTTTTTAAGGCCGTGAGGGATTATAAGCCTGAGAAAAAAATCCCCTTTATAGCTTTCGCAGATATTTGTATTACTCGTCAAGTGATTACTGCAGTAAAAGCTGCTACCAGGCAAAAGCATATACCATTAAATTCATATGTTTCACTTAATAAAAAAGTATTTGATGAGGATTCTGATAAATACCTTATTGAGGTAATAGAAGAGGCTTCGATTACAAATCCCGAGGAGCTTTTGATAAGTAAAGAGGAGATAAGTTTTATAGAAAGCCTAGTAATTGAGCTCTTAAGTCCCTTTGAAAAGGAAGTTTTAAGAAAGTATCTTTCGGGTATAACTTATCAAGAGATTGCAAGGAAACTTGATAAGCCTGTTAAATCAATAGATAATGCGCTTCAAAGACTTAAAAAGAAGATTGAAAAAAGATTGCAGGAAAAAGATGAAGACAATTATTAGTAGATAGTAAAAAATAGTGGCCTGTCAGAAAACAGGCCAAAATAAAAAATGTGCTAAAAAG
>CAYMAE010000067.1:0-7054 GCA_964388375.1 uncultured Ruminiclostridium sp. | reverse complement strand
GAGACAAGAAGTTATAAAGATATAGCAATTCAAATAGGTAAGAGTAAAGCCTGCAGAGCAATCGGAATGGCAAATAATCGAAATAAAATCCCCATCATCATTCCATGCCATCGTGTAATAGGCGCAAAAGGTGAATTGGTCGGCTATGGCGGCGGTTTAAGAATAAAGGAGAAACTCCTTGAAATTGAGGGAAATAATATCGTCAATGGCAAAGTACAATAATATGATAAAGGCTTTAGTTTCACTATCTTGCAAAAAGTATACTTAATGATGGCTTCGCTAAGTGGGATAAACATTGGTATCGTCTCATTGTCTTGCAAATAAATACAGTAAATGAGATAATTTAATGAAGCATTCATAATATGTACCGGAGTTGATAAAATGAACCATAAACTAAAGGATGAAGATACAGACAGACTGTTTGAGGCAATAATGCAGCTTAAAACGCTTGAGGAATGCTATAATTTTTTTGAGGATCTGGGTACCATAGCAGAAATTAAAGCCTTTGCTCAGCGTTTTTATGTAGCAACTATGTTGACAGAAAAGAAGACATATAGAGAAATACGAGAAAAAACTGGTGCTAGTGAGGCAACAATAAGTAGAGTTAACCGAGCTCTTAATTATGGTGCTGATGGTTACCGACTTATTCTTGACCGCTTATCAAAGTAAAATAAGGATTTAACAAGGAGTTAAACGATATAATGAATTTATTTGAAAGATTATTCGGCAGTTATTCAGATAAGGAATTAAAGAGGATTAATCCTATAATTGATAAAATTGAAGATATGGAACCAGAAATGCAAAAGCTTTCTGATTCTCAATTGAAAGGGAAGACCACTGAGTTTAGAGAACGCTTAGCTAATGGTGAAACATTAGATGATATACTTCCAGAAGCTTTTGCGGTTGTAAGAGAAGCCTCGGTTAGAGTATTAGGCCTACGTCATTTCAAAGTTCAGCTTATCGGCGGAATTATACTTCATCAGGGACGTATTGCAGAGATGAAGACCGGTGAAGGAAAAACGTTAGCAGCTACCTTACCACTCTACCTAAATGCATTGACAGAAGAGGGCGCGCACCTAGTTACTGTAAATGATTACTTGGCTAAATATCAATCAGAGCTAATGGGAAAGATTTATAATTATCTAGGTCTTACAGTTGGTGTTATTGTTCATGACATGGATAATAACGAAAGAAGAGCTGCCTACAATTCTGATATAACATATGGAACAAATAATGAGTTTGGCTTTGATTACCTTAGAGACAATATGGTTGTTTATAAGGAGCATATGGTTCAAAGACCCTTAAACTTTGCCATCGTGGATGAGGTAGACTCAATATTAGTCGATGAAGCAAGAACACCATTGATTATTTCGGGTCAAGGCGAAAAGTCCACCGAATTATATCAAAAGGCTGATAGTTTTGCTCGAAGGCTATCTAAAATTGTAATAAAAGAAACTGATGACAAACAGCAGCTTGACGATAGAGATTATGACTATATTGTTGATGAAAAGGCCCATTCTGCTACTTTGACAGCACGGGGCATAGAAAAGGCAGAAAAACATTTTGGTTTAGAAAATCTTTCTGATATTGAAAACATGACATTCTCTCATCATATTAATCAGGCAATAAAGGCTCATGGAACAATGAGAAATGATGTGGACTATGTTGTCAAAGACGGAGAGGTTATTATAGTCGATGAATTTACAGGACGTCTTATGTATGGGCGCCGGTATTCCGATGGGCTCCACCAGGCTATTGAGGCTAAGGAAGGTGTCAAGGTAGAGCGCGAAAGCAAAACACTTGCCACCATTACATTCCAAAATTATTTTAGAATGTATAAAAAACTAGCAGGCATGACCGGTACTGCTATAACCGAGGAGCAGGAGTTTAGGGCAATTTATAATCTTGATGTTATTCCAATTCCAACGAACCTTCCCATTATTAGACAGGATCATCATGATGTAGTCTATAAATCAAAGGGTGGTAAATTTAATGCAGTTGTAGAGGAAATTATTGAGAGTCATAAGATTGGACAGCCTGTACTTGTAGGTACTATTTCAATAGAAACATCAGAGATGCTAAGTGGATTATTAAAAAGACAGGGTATAAAGCACAATGTACTAAATGCTAAATATCATGAGAAGGAAGCTGAAATCGTTGCACAGGCCGGTAAATATGAGGCCGTTACTATTTCCACCAATATGGCAGGTCGTGGTACTGATATTATGCTAGGTGGTAACCCAGAGTTTTTAGCTAAGCAGGAAATGAGAAAGCAGGGCATGGAAGAAGATGTACTTCTTGCCTCAAATAGCTATGACGAGACCACCGATGAACAGGTTCTAAAAGCACGTCAAATATTTAAGGATTTATTTTCTCAATTTAAAGTTGAAACAGATAGGGAAAAACAGCAGGTTATAAAGGCGGGAGGCCTGAAAATTATAGGCACAGAGCGCCATGAGTCCAGGCGTATTGATAATCAGCTAAGAGGTCGTTCTGGTCGTCAGGGTGACCCAGGAGAATCACGCTTTTATATAGCTCTTGATGATGATTTAATGCGCTTATTTGGATCTGAACGTATGGAGAGCATGGTGGCTGCCTTGGGCCTTGAAGAAGATCAGCCCATTGGCGCGAAGATTTTGTCAAACGCTATTGAAACTGCCCAGAAGAAGATTGAGGGAATTAACTTTCAAAGGCGTAAAAGTGTCCTTGAATATGATGATGTTATGAACCAGCAGCGTGAGCTTATTTATTCTGAGCGTGCCAGGGTATTAAACGGTGAGAATCTTAAAGACTATATCTTTAAGATGATAGAGAATATCTCCAAGAATATTGTAAATATGTACTGTAGTGAAAGTGATATCCCTGAAAATTGGGATTTGAAGGGCTTGGTTTCTTATACTGAAAGCATTTTGTTGCCAAAGGATACCATCGATAGTAGTAAATTTGATATTGAAACAATTGTGCCAGATGATATAACTGAAGAAATTATCAGTAAGGGCAAAAGTCTCTACGAATCTAAGGAAGAAGAATTTGGCGAAGAGCTTATACGTGAGTTGGAGAGACGAGCATTATTAAAGAATGTCGATGAGAAATGGATGGATCACATCGACGCCATGGAACAGCTTAAGTACGGAATGGGTTTAAGGGCTTATGGACAGCATGATCCTGTAGTAGAGTACAAACGTGAAGGCTTTGACATGTTTGAAGACATGATTTCCAACATTCAGAAGGACACAGTAAAAATGCTTCTTCATGTTAAGAAGCAGAATGTGGTTGTAAAACGCGAGCAGGTTGCAAAGCCTACTATGGCAACGCACGGCGATGATGTAATAAAAAAGCCCAAAAAGCGTGATGCATCTAAGGTCGGCCGCAATTCTCCTTGCCCATGTGGTAGTGGAAAAAAATATAAAAATTGTTGTGGTTAATTATGAATTGCAGATTTGGGCATGCAGGTTCTACTAAAAGCTTGAAATGTGTAATTGTTACTTGTAGTATATAGTTAAAAGATGATAAAATAATAGCAAAGTTTGCAATTTATTGTATTTTATTTTTTTGGAGGGGAATTATGCTGAACATTAACGTTAACGAGGAATTATCAGATTATAAACAAATTGATTTAGAAAGCGTTGAAAATAAAATTGGCACTATCCCCGATGATATGAAGCAGGCCATGGAACTTTATAATAAGGCCTTGGATGATTTAGGAAATAAGAATGAGGACATCGCCATTATTGCATTAAAAAAGGCCATTTCGCTTTATCCTGATTTTTACGAAGCAATGAATCTTATGGGAATATGCTATTTGAGTTTGAATGAAGAGGACAATGCGCGAAGAATGTTCAATAAGGTTGTTCAAACAGAAAATAATGGTATTCGCGCTTCGAAATATTTAGCCCGATTAGATGGTGAAGACGGTTCTAATGACGAGGGAAGTCCTAAGAAGTATAAGAAAAAAAAGGCGCCCTCAGCAGCTACTACGTGGATCAGAACAAATTTACAACAGAATCAAGGCAAGAATTTCTTTACTAGAAATATTGGTGGTATTTTACTTGGTATCATACTAATGTGTATCTTATGGCTAATAATTCCTGGTACTCCCATAAACATTGACCTAAGTGGTGTATTCAATAGAAACCAAAATTTATCTCCACAGGTTGAGAGGCTTGAGAAAGAAAATTTGGAATTAACGAACAGACTTAATGATGCAGATGAAGCTTTAGTTATAGCAAATGATACTGAGAAGAAACTACGAGAAGAGATTGAGCAATATTCATATTGGAGTGGTATTCTAAGAAATTTGCAGCTACTAGCTGACAATGGGCAGTATAAAGAGGTTGTAGTGCAAATAGAAAAAGATCTTGCTGGGCTTCCAAAACCTGATGATATAGCTAAAGAATTAAATGCCCTGGAAGTTGTATGTAAACCTAAGTCGATAACTCAGTTTTATGAAGAGGGACGAGAGATTTACCGGTCTAACTCAAATCATTCTATCGAAGGATATATAAATTCCGCTAATGAGTACATAATGGCTATTAATATAGTTGAAGAGCTAGATGAGTTACCGAGCGATGTAAATGCTGTAAATATATATTATTATGCTGGAAAAGCAATTGCATTATCTGAATACCCATCTAAAGACGAGGCTGAAGAAGAAGCTCTAAGGTGTTTTGATGCTGTTATTGAGCTTGCACCTCGTTCTGAAATGGCTTCTTATGCGAGATACAGAATAAATGAAATTGAAAGTGGAGTAAAAGTCCGTCATTAGAAGCAAATATTAATTACAAATAAATAAGGGACGGTTCTTCTGAACACAGAAGAACCGTCCCTTTGTGCTACAATTATTATTCTGTAACTAAAACCTTTTTGAGTTTTGCAAATCTAGGTAGTCCATCCTCAATAGGAGGCTTAGATTCGCCCTCGATTAGAGGAAGAGCGTAGTTAATATAGTTTTGATTGAGTCCGGTGCCATCAGCATTAAACCAATCGCTAGGAACATCTTTTTCAGTATTGGCCACTTCTGCAAGGTTTACAAGGATATAATTACAGAAATATTTTCCATCCTTTTCAGACCTTTCGTATGCAACCATGTGATCTGTAGTTCCATCAACTGCAAATTGAACAGCCTTTTGTCCAGCTGTGAAGGTTTCATCGACATCAGTCTTGGAAGCCCAGTGAGCGGCACATCTTTGTAACAATGAGAACTCTATAGCACGGGTCTTACACTTTAATTCGTTCTTTAGTACATTTGCTAATACTTGCGCAGTACCGCCTAATTGAGCATGCCCAAATGAGTCCTTTGTTTGAGCCAAGTCAGAACCATACTCAGAAATATACTTTCCGTCTTTGTCTTTTATACCCTCTGATACGGCTACAATCAGTTTTCCGTGATTGTTTTCATATACTTTCTTACAATCAGCAATAAATTTATCCATGTCAAATTCCTTTTCAGGAAGGTAAATTAGCTGAGGGCCAGCGCCCTTGTATGTGGCTAAAGCGGTAGCAGCTGTGAGCCAGCCTGCGTTTCTACCCATTACCTCAAGCACACAAACCATAGGTGTGTCATACACCATTGCATCGTGATATACTTCCATAGTCGATGTAGCCACGTATTTTGCAGCACTTGCATAGCCAGGGCAGTGGTCGGTCTTATAAAGATCATTGTCTATTGTTTTTGGAACGCCCATAACTCTGCACTTATAGCCTGACTTCTGCATGAATTTACTGATTTTATTACAGGTATCCATCGAATCGTTTCCACCGTTATAGAAGAAATAGCGGATGTCATACTTTTTAAAAACTTCTAAAATCCTTTTATAATCGGTATCATCCTTATCAGGATCGGCCAGTTTGTATCTTACTGAGCCAAGAGCAGAGGAAGGGGTTGTTTTTAATAGTTCAAGCTCCCTTGGATCTTCCTTGGACATATCATAAAACTTTTCTTCCAATATACCGCGTATACCATTTGCAGCTCCAAATACTCTGGGTATACAGTCAGTTTTAAGAGCCTCTGTAAAAACTCCTGCAGCACTTGCATTAATAACAGATGTAGGTCCTCCTGACTGACCAAAAATTGCATTACCTACTAATTTTGACATTTTTCTGCCTCCGTTCATAATTGATTTATATTAATTTAATATTTTATCGCAAATTAACAACATTATATTATAAACGACTATATTCTGCAATGATTAAGAAGTAAAATAAACATTCAAATGGTTTATATTCAATATTTATACAGATAGAATATACAATTTAACAATTTATTATTAATAAATCCTCATCAAAAAACCGAAGACTCATTGTTTATAGGCGGCCCCGTCTGTTATTGCGAAATTTCTACTATTTGATATAATTAAATATGTAAAATCATAGGGGGAAGGGCTAAATAAATAATTTAAAACATATTGAGCGCATCAATGAATAGAGTTCTTTTTGAGAGGAGTCTTATGAAAATATCAGATGTATCACAACTAATAGAAGCGAATATTTGCACAAAAAACAGTATTGAGGGGATAGAAATATTGTCTGCCTGCAGTGCTGATTTAATGAGTGATGTTATGGCATTTTCCAAGTCAAATGCATTGTTACTTACAGGCCTTGTTAATCCCCAGGTAATCAGAACTGCTGAGATGATGGACATTAAAGCTGTAGTATTCGTAAGAGGCAAAAAGCCTACCAATCCCATGATAGAAATGGCAGATGATAAGAATATAGTTCTTCTAACCACTGATTACCCCATGTTTGTAGCAAGTGGCCTACTTTTCAAAAATGGAATACATGGGAATGGTGAATAGCCTATGGCTGGTGTAGTAGTAAGGCAATATGACATTCCGGCAAATGATTTTACTATAGCAGGTGAAGCCTCTAGCAGTGTTCGCAAGATATTGTCTCAGCTTGGAGTATCGCCTGATATTGTTAAACGTACATCCATAGCAATGTATGAGGCTGAGATAAATGCGGTTATTCATGGTAATGGGGGCCAGGCACATATAGAGATTAATTCGAACAAAATATGTATACGAATTTCCGACCAAGGCCCTGGTATCGCTGATTT
>CAYMAE010000066.1:0-7332 GCA_964388375.1 uncultured Ruminiclostridium sp. | reverse complement strand
TTTGATTCATCCAACGGTCTGCTAACAGTCCCGCTGTTACTGATCAAATTCGTGTTATCACTAAACCACTCAATGGTTGCTCCTTCTAACAAATTACATAACTCTAAATCGGAGGTTACAGAATGTCTTGTATCACTGAATGCATATCCAACATTTAACTGTGCAATGGCATTTGACACAATTGAATAATTCTCATCTACAACGTTTTCTTCTAATACCTCTTCAACATTGTATAATTTGAAATTTGTAGGCTCTTCATTTACATTTTCATATGTACCTCTATAACCAAACGAAACAGATGCTCCGGGAAGGATATTAGCATTATATCCCACATTTTTTATGATATAATGGTCTTCTTCATGGGATAATATTTCGCCATTCCAAATACTTGTAATATTACTATTGTAATCGAACTCTAACACCCAATCTTCAATTACCCTATCAGAAATATTTGTAATCTTTATCTCCCCATTATATCCACTTTTCCAATCACTTACAACCTTTCTTGTTATTTCAAATTTTTCATCTGGCAAACATAGCTTTTGCATCATAAATTCAAATGATTTTGGAACACATATATCTTCTTCATAAGTTGCTGTAAAACCAAAATTCACACTCTGGTTTACATTAATGTCTTGGTTGTGACCAGCATTTTTAATGATATATAAGCCATCATCTATTGACGAAATCACTCCGTTCCATATGTTGGTAACTTTGTGTGGCATTTCAAAACCTATTGACCAGTTATCAATTACTGTATCACTAGTATTTGTAATTGTTACATTAGCATTAAACCCATTATTCCACTGACTTGTTACCTTAAAGTTAATTTCATAACCATCGCCAATATAAGTTTCTTCTACCTTATCTTTACTTGCCTTATTACTTTTGTTGCCTTGATTTCCTGCTTGTACTTGTGGAATCTAAACTGATGTTAGCAACATAATGAGTGCCAAAAATAAAGATATAAACCTTTTTACCTTACTGCGTTTAATATTCATACTTCCCCTCCATTTAATACTTTTTTCTTTATAGTTTTTATGAAAAATATCTTATTATAATTATCTAATTTATTTTAGATAAAATAATACTTTATAAAATAAAAAAATTGCAATGAAAAATCATTGCAACCGAACCATCTAAATAATAGTGTAAATAATATATAATATACTATTAATTAGACTTCATGTTTTGCGTCCTTACGTTTCCATAAGTTAGCCCATTTGACTATATTTCTTATTATACTACTATTTTTTAACTAATTCAACAGACTTCGTTCGACACAATCCGACACCTTTCTTTAAATTATTAAAATATATAATTTTATCCAAATTACATCATTTAAACAACTCTTTAATACTTACAGTCCATTCATTTGTTTTTTTATGTAGGTCCACTATTAATACAGATTTTCCCATCACTATTGTTTTTTAAATAGTACTAGATTAAAACACTAAGTTTTATATTAGAAAAGTTTTTATCAATAATGTCCAAACCTAATAAAACCTTTTAAATTTTTCATTCTTATTCAATATTCAGATATAAAATCAATTAATATAGTGTTTTATAGCTTTTGTAAAACCCTGCTTCTCAGCTGCCCCAATAAGCTGGATAGCTACAATAAACTAGACAATAAAAATAAGGTGGTGTAAACTAATATTATAAATTAGGAGACATTTTATATGACACAGAGAGCAAGAAGAACTTACACCCCCAGAATTCAAGGAACAAATGGTAAAACTATATGAAAGTAGCAAGCCTAAGACAGAAATTATGACTGAGTATGACCTAACATCTACTGCTTTCAATATTAGGATTAAAAGAAGCCAAACAAAAGGTTATTTTAAATAAAAAGATAATCGTTCCCCAGAAGAAAATAAACTAAGCAAGTTAAGGAAAGAAAAGCAACAACTGAAGATGGAGAATGAAATTTTAAAGCTAGTGGCGCTTATATTAGGACGAAAATAATTTCTTGTTCGGAGTAGTTATTGCCAAAAAGGGGTTGCCAATTCAATGTTGGGTAAATAAAAATTCCGAATTTTTGTTCGCACCCCCCCCTGTGTTCATTTTTACTTGACAATCAACAATGTGTTGAAAAATACTCCTAATGAATAATAATTAAAATGAGAGCCCTTGTTTATGATATAATGCCTCTAAAGTAGACACTCTAATTAATTAAAATTTGATTATCTACTTGGAGGTATCATATCATTTTGTAGGCTCTATAAAACTAGTGGCACTCTATATGGCACTGGGCGGCCAGTTGGAATAAATTGGACTGTTCTAAAGTAGGCACTGATGGTGCAATTAGGTGGCAATACTCATAATACATCACATAAGTTAAATCATCTCTTATAGATAAGCTATAAATCGATTAGCATAAAAAAAGTCCCATATTACAAGGGGTAATCCTTAGTTCTTATAATATGGGGCTTTTTTATATTTTGGAAGATTAAACATGGAGTCTGATTCTAATTTTTCAGCGTTTTCTCTTTATCTCTATCCTTTTTTCTTATTTTATCTCTAAGTCAAGTCCGTCTAATATATTGACAAAACTATCTAATGTAGGGGCGTTCTTTTCATTTTCAAAGCGGGATATCACTTGTTGCTTAACACCAATTTTATTCGCTAGTTCCTTTTGTGTCATACCTTGATTCTTTCTAGCTATAATCACTTGTTCAATTAAATTATATTCTTTTTCTACTTGTTTATATTGTTTTTTAAATTCACTATCATTTTTAATTTTTTCATTGACAATTTGTTCTGCATTATTTTTTTTAAAAGCCATATAAACCACTCCTCTAAGTTATTTCTTTTGCTCGTTTTCTCGCCTTATCCAATTCAAATTTTTCTGCTTTTCCTTTTTGTTTTCTGCAAGATAAGTATATATATTCAAATTATGCTCCTTTTATTTGTTCTGACACAATTCTTTTGTATAATAAATTAATACAACATGTTTGTTGTATTTGCAAGAACAATATTATCTCTTTTAATTTAATAGTTAGATTTGAATTGCCGTTCAGACCATTTTGAAATTATCTCTGCCTACCTCCAAAGTCTTACTCTATCTCCTCTCACCACAACTCTCCCCGCAATCTCTAACACAACCAACCCCTCCAAAATCTCGGCCCCACTACTCTCAACCATTACACACAACTCCTCAATCATCATCTCGTGAGATTCCCCCAAAACCATTAGTTTCCTTCTATCCAACTCTATTAAATTATCCACATATTTGACGGATTTTTTCTCACATTCTCCACTAATTCTCTGTCTTCCTGCCCCCCTCACCTCCACCCTTATAACTATGATTAATTGTTTCTATTTGTAAATGAAAATTATTTGTCATTAAGCAGTAAGATATGAGAAAGTAAGGGAATAGCTCTTGGCTTCCATAAGAAAAAACTCTGTAATGGAGGCTTCTCAGAAACCATAGTGAGAGAGCTAATCAACTAAACTTAACTGTCCATGACCCATAATTAGGTATTATAGCGACAACAGCCGATGTTAACAATAAAAAAAGAATATCGTTAATATATAATACTGATGTGACCCCAATAAGTTAGTTTTTATTGATGCTAACCCTGTCACCTCTTACTAAAACTCTTGACTCTAACTCCATTAAAACCACTACCTCCATAACCTTCACTTCATCAATCTTAAATAAGTCACATATCTCTTCTATAGTCATTTCCTCCCTATCTTGCAAGGCAATTAATATTTCCCTACCCAATCCACTAAGATTCTCTATATAATCAGATGACTTCATCTGCTTCTTTCTTACTAATATCTTATCTTCCATACCGATGCAAGCATCACTATAATCATCCCCACAAGTCTTATATCTACTGCCTTCTCTATTATTTTCATAATCATTCGTAAGAAGCTGTTCTAAACCCATAAACATCTTAGCTCCACCACTAGCAATCAAATTATTACATCCTGCACTTTCCATATTATATATCTCTCCAGGGACAGCAAACACTTCTCTACCATATTCCTTAGCCAAATCAGCTGTAATTAAAGAACCTCTTTTTATTCCTGCTTCAATAACTATTAACTTTTGCGACCAACCACTGATTAATCTGTTTCTTCTTGGAAAATGTGCTTTACTAGGTAAAACACCTGGCTCATACTCAGATATCACTGCCCCATTTTCTATTATCTTATCCATAAGGTTATTATGTTCACTAGGGTAGCATATATCAAGACCATTACCTAGAAATGCAATAGTATATCCATCTTCTTTTATACATGTAGTATGAGAATATGAATCAATACCTTTTGCCATTCCACTTATTACACAAATATCATGTTTTGCAAGATAAGATACCACGTCTACAACCACTCTTTTTTCATAATTGCTACATCTTCTGGCTCCAACAACTCCTACTCCCATACTGTTTTTCCTAATATGCCCTCTATAATATAAAAGAATTGGTGAATTTGAAATGATTTTGGCCTTAATAGGATATAAAGGGTCATTGTATGTTAATAGCTTAATATCATATTTTTCTAAATCATTTACAATTTTTTTAAGCTCTTCCTGTAGTTTTACATCCTTTTTAGATTCTTCTATTAACTTTAACTTCTCCTTACCTAACCCTCTACACTTTAATAACTCTTCAGGCTCTCCACTAAAGACAGCTTCAGGGTTTTTAAATATTCTTAATAATTCTTTTTGCATCACTGGTCCAATACCGTTAATCTTAGTTAACCATATACAATATTTCATTAAGTTTTCTCCTGATTTAAATTGTCAGCATCTTAGAGTCTTCTTTGTCCAGATCTCTTGCTAAAAGTACATTAATAATATCCTGCTTTCTTATATCCTTTGCTCCATCTAAATCAGCAAAGGTACGTGCTACTTTTAATAACTTGTTGATAACTCTTGCTCTATAATCAAAGTTGTCGCATGCTTTCCTTAGCAAACTCCTACTTTCAGAATTAATAGCACAGTGCTGTTTGATAAGTGAAGATGTCATTTGCGCATTGGAATTGATACCCTCTATATCTTTATACCTTACTCTTTGAATTTCTCTTGCCTTTTCTACACGTTCTCGAATTTCTATTGATGTTTGCCCACATTTTTCATTTGTTAAATCGAAAAAATTAACAGGTTTTACATACTTTTGAATGTCAATTCTATCAAGTATTGGACCAGAAATTTTACGTCTGTACTTTTGAACTTCGTAATCAGTACACCTGCATTTCTTGCTTCCATAATAACCACAAGGACAAGGATTCATTGCAGCTACAAACATAAAATTAGCAGGATAAATGTGAGTAGCATTTACCCTGGCTATAGTAACTTTCTTATCTTCCATTGGTTGCCTTAATGAATCAAGAGTCTTTTTACTAAACTCAGCCAACTCATCAAGAAATAATACTCCATTGTGTGCTAGTGAAACTTCCCCTGGCATTACATAATTGCCACCACCTATTAATGAATTAAGGGATGCACTATGATGAGGTGCCCTATAGGGCCTAATATTCATGATTTCTGAATTGCTTTTCAAAAGGCCTGCAACACTATAAATCTTTGTTACTTCCAGTGCCTCTTCTTCACTCATTCTTGGAAGTATCGTTGGTATCCTAGATGATATCATTGATTTTCCACAGCCTGGTTCTCCAATCATAATCATGTTATGGCCACCAGCTACTGCAACCATAATATAACCTATTAACAAATCTTGTCCTTTTACCTCGCTAAAATCAACTAAATACTCTTGACTATCTTCTACCACCTTGTTATTAACACTTGGACTTACTTCATTCCTTCCTTCTACAAAATCAATAACATCTTGTATATCAGAAAACCCATAGACATCAATATCTTTAACAAGCGATGCTTCTTCCATGTTTTCTATAGGGACAATAATGCTTTTTATTCCTGTCTTTTTTGCTGCAATTACCATAGGTAGAACTCCGTTACATGCTCTTATCTTCCCATTTAATGATAATTCTCCTATAAATCCATAATGTTCTAGGTTATTTACTACAATCTGATCAGATTGCTTGAGTAACCCAATTGCCATCGCTAAATCAAAATGTTAACCCCTTTTCTTGATATGACTAGGTGCCAAATTGATTACTATCTTCATCTTAGGAAAATCATATTCTTTGTTAATAATAGAAGATTGGATTCTCTCCCCTGCTTCCTTTATTGCTTGATCTCCTAATCCTATAATAGATATTGATGGCTGACCGTATATTGTATCAGTTTCTATCTCAACCAAATATCCTTCTATCCCATTAATTGCAAAACAATTAACTAGAGTCGCCATCTTCCACCACCTTCTCTTCAAATTTTATTACTTCATCTGACATACTATATTTACTTAATTCACTTTCTACATAATGTTTATATCTATTTCTCTTCTCAAGTGTATCTCCAGCAAAATAATCTAGAATCTTATATTCACTAACTAGATCAAATATTTTTTCTCCTATGTAAACGGGGTAACTACTCCAGGGATAGGCTGTTGGTTGTGCTACTATATTTGCTTTTACAGGATTTAGATGTATATATTTACTTGTATATATAAAATATGCGTCGTCTTCTATTAGCTCCCCTACGTATCTACCTTGGAACAGGTGACCAATATAATTGTATTTTGTATTATAATGATTGGAGTAGTTTGTTAGGATGTACTGCATGATTTTACCTGGCTTATGATCAATTGTTTCTATTTGTAAATGAAAATGGTTTGTCATTAAGCAATAAGATATGAGAAAGAAAGGGTATAGCTCCTGGGCTTTCATAAGAAAAAACAGAAAGATTTGATAATCGTCTTCATCTTGAAAGATGGTAGTTCTCCGGTTCCCTCTGTTCATAATGTGATACTTAGCACCAGGATACCATATTCGTGGCTTACGTGGGATAGGGATCACCTCCAAAAAGAATTGTAATAGAAATAATTAGATTACAAAATAAAAATGTGGGTTCATGATTTAGATATACGTGAAGTGAAAATGTAAATAATAAGATATGTAATGCTTACAATCATATTCAATATTATAAGATTGTGCAAGTAGAAGATTTTCTTGGTTATTTGTGAAAGTTGCATAAATTGAAAACTTGTGCAGAATAATTAAGTTTTATAAAGGTGAGTAGATAATTAATGGTAAACGGGGATGCGATGAGTATTGCAATTGTATTAGACCATAAGTGCAAACACTAGACTACTTAGCATTTGTTTATATTAAGCCTCTTATATAATAAAATTGCATATTAACTTGGTCTGGTCAAGGCACTGGGTGGCCCGAAAGTAGGCACAGCTGGTCTGTTTTCAGGCAACACCCATTAAATTACCTATGTTCATACAAATT
>CAYMAE010000065.1:0-7553 GCA_964388375.1 uncultured Ruminiclostridium sp. | reverse complement strand
TATATAAAACTTTCTAGATACAATATACACCTAATCTGATATTAAATATTTTATAAGCTTATTATTCGTTGTAGTTATATACGCTTCATTAGCATTTAATACTATTTTTTTTGCTAGACAGGAGGCCAATTCATATAGCTTGAAGTTATTTCCGTTTAGATCAATAGACGCTAAGCCCTCGTAAGTTGTAAAATATATTATATCTTCTGTTACACAAATGTCACCAATTCCATATTCTCCTTCAAAATTATATTCGAAATCTATATTGCCCGTTTCTAAATCTATGCAAAATATATGATTTTCATCGCTATACAAATATATATAACCGTACATTATAGTACAATTACTATTAATAGAAGTATCTAAACCTATGCCCCACTTTATATCAGCATTACTTATGTCAAATGCATAAATACTGCCATTTCCATTTACTAAATAAGCATTCGTTCCGTCTGAAAAGAGATTTGCATTATGATTATCAAGATTTTCAAATCTCCATATTTCATTATGAGATACAATATCCACAGCATATAAAGTATTGTAAAGACCTGATGAAAGCAAAATTGTATTATCAACAATAACAGGATTACTTAAATATTGCATAGAGGTTGAGTTATTATCTATTTTAAAATTCCATATCTCTTTCCCAGAGATTAAATCAACAGCATATAATACTCCTTCGCTTGCTGTGAAATAAATAATTCCATCTTTTTCGACTGGAGCAGATAATATTTCCTCCAGGGTATTAAACTCCCATATTAGGTCCCCTGTTTTTCTATCTAGACAATTGAGTTTATTTCCCCCAACAATAGCAAGGGAATCATTGTTTAAGTAAATTACATCTATTAAATTACCCAGTAAAAAAGTACTCCATCTAACTTTACCTGTGTAGCTATCAATACAATTGAATTGTGTGGTAAGAGCAAAAGCATCATTATTATCGATAGTTGGGCGAAAGTTTTCTGAAATTTTATCAATTTCCCAATCTTTTATTAATTTTATCTCTTTCCTTTTATTAGCATCATTTATATCCTTTTGGTTATCACTTTGAATTATGCTACATCCGGAAAATAATAATGTAGAAATCAATAGCATATACATAAATTTTCTCATTTCGAACATACCTCCGGCTATAATATATAAGACGTAAATGTTATACACTTAAGGGGACCATTGATTTTCGATAATTCCAACAACGAACCAGTTCCCATCATATTGACTAAATACATATTTGATGCTTTTCCAATCTAACCCTTCGTACTGAGGGTTAGTCCCAGGAAAGTAAAACTCAACCGTATTAGTGTTGGGATAAATTTCAGGAAGATCATCTGGATAACCGCTGCTTGTGATATTTTTGTTATATCCTATTTCATCTGCTTGTAAAAAATCTGCTATATAAATGAACTTTTTAAAGTATTCACTTATCGTTAATTCTATAGGGTCTCCTGAGCCTGCATAGACTCCCCATGTATAAATAGTTCTATCTACAGTGGTTTCCTTTATTTGAGAAGGCATTAATACTAGATTAATATCTGTATTTATAAAGCCAAACTGGCTAAATCTTACGCCCTTTTTCGGATGTACATATTGGGCAAGCTCCTCAAATTTTTTATTTTCTATAATTGAATTAATACTTTTACATATTTCTAAAATGACTTCTTCGTCATTCAAACAAGCATTATTACTTATTGGTGACGCATTATTTGCATCATCAATATCTACAGGCTCGACACTACATCCAAATAAAGAAAAAGTTGTTACTAGTATAATTAGTGACAACAATATGCTTTTTACTTTACTATTCACACTGTATCACCCTTCTAAAAAAATTTATTGTATTATAAAGAAATATTAGATTCACTCAAGTGTCTATTAGAAAATTTTGTATACTAACTGAGTACATGTGATTATACTTACCTACCCATAGCTAGTCGTACATCTGATTTGAATTTCTCCCATTCCAGATTTTCTTCACCATCAAATAGCTGTGGGCAATCCTTCCCTGTCATATCATAATGTCTCAACAAACCAGTCTCTACAGAAAGACCATATTCCCCTAACAAATCAGCTGTTAGTCGAACAAATGTTGTATAAGTTGATGAATCATACTTACCATCCCAATCAGTATGGCAAGTTTCTATACCAATAGTCCAATCATTATGTTTCATAACCCCATTATCGTTAAATTGTGTTTTAGCAAGTTGAGTATAGTTTTTTCCCCCCGAGTGAAAAGCACATTGTTCATCAGGAACACATTGTATTACTTCGCCTTCTAGTCCAACAACATAATGGGAACTAGCATAGACCGTCTGATTATTAAAGTAATTTCTATTGGCTTGTGCAGTGCTATTTGCGTTTCCAACCCAGTGAACGACGACAGCCTTTATTGATTCCAGAGGATTATCAGAGTCAACTCTCCTCTCACGTCTTGTATATTTATTTTCTTTAAGTAACTGCTGCTCAATAGTATATTCAACTTGGTTTACATTATAACTTTCTGAATATAGTAAAGAGTTGGAGTTTGTATCCACGGGCACAGAACTTGGCTTCGGATTCTTTGAAACGGGGGGGGATTATTTGACACCGGTGCATCCGTCACCTTACTAAGCAATATCTTGGTTTCCCCCTGATGCACAATCCCATGTCCTTCAATAATAGCTACTTTTCTGCTCCATGAATCAAAGGAAAAACCTTTTGTTTTTTGTAGTGCAGCTGCAGCAGCCAAATAGTAACACTTCTTTAATAATTCGTCTGTAACTCCATTTATATGGCTAAGTAAATCTTCTACCACTTTTTTGTTTGATGCCCTTCTCTTATATTCATTAGAATTAGGGTCTAACCCTGTAATATCATGATCTGGATGATTAGGATTCGTTAACATATTGCTCTTCCCACTCATTGCCTCAATTGCTAACTTTTTAAAATCGCTTTTAATCGAGCCATTATTAACTGATATATCGAATGCCAAAGTATAACCACGCACTGTTTCTAAACCCAAGTCATCCTTCATAATAGTTTCTGCATTATTAATATAATACAAAGAGGCATTATTTTCAATTTTTATAAATTTATTGTTTTTTAGCAAAGCGTCAAATGCAGACTGCCAAGGCTCCTTAAGCAAATTTTTACCGTTGTACGTACTAATTGATCTAGCCCATGCCAATTGGTCGGCTTTTGGCTTAACCAGAATATCTTTTAATACATCACAGCCCTTTTTATTAGTGACAGGATCTATGAAGTCAAATATAGTTTCAAAATCGCTATCTGAGCCAGGACTGGTAGTTCCATTAGCCATATCTAGGAGCATTGGCTGTAAATTACCTGTACCAAAATTCCATTGTAAGAAACCAAGAGACATACCTGCTCCATCGTTATCCCCACATGCTCTCCCGCCTTCAAAACTTGTTATAACCTCTAACGCAACTAGCTTAGCTACGTCCAAGCTGGTTCCTTCGCCCGTTTCAAAAAGCGGATTCTCAATAAGACTATCTTCTATTTCTTTCTCAGCAGGTTTAGCTGTAATTTTTCCCACAGCCCCAACTCCAAATAATACACCCCAAGTCTGTGGTCCGATTACACCTTCCCAATCTCCAATATTGCCAAGTTTATTATTATCTTTAAACTCATTTACAGCCTTTAGCGTTTTATCATCAAAATAACCGGTTATTTCTACATCATAGCCCATATCTTTCAATCTTATTTGGGCCATTCTGACGTTCTCTAGATATTTTTTAGGGTCATATTTTAATTCGCCAGATAAACCAGAAAATAAGTATAGCCAAGTCTGGTTATCTACTACTCCTTCGTAATCACAAGTATTAGCAAGACCATATTTTTTCTTATATTCATTTACAATCGCTAGCGTTTGGTCCCCAAAATAACCATCTACCTTAATATCATAACCCAAATCTTTTAAGCGCTGTTGAAGCTTCTCAACTTCTGCACTTTTCTTTGAACTTTTCTTTAGGTTCGATTCTAAGGGTGATATATCCAGAGGGAGGTTTATTGACGGTTCATGGTATTTATTAGTTCCCTTACCCAAAAGAAAGCCAAGTCCCAGTCCATCAACAACAGAAGAAAAAGCTTCATATGCTTTTTTTGCGCCTTTCATCCATTTAGCTGCAATAGACTTGAATATAGTTGTTACAAGTGTGAAGGGGTTAGTCTTTTTTGCTTCTTTCTTTGCTTCTTCTTCATCTTTTTTGTAGCGACTCGCAGCGCTTTTTAATACCTTTGATTTATTACTAAGTTCCTCATTTATAGATTCAGCCAATAGCCTTATTTCTCTTAACAGGCTTTCTGATTCTCTTGTTGCCGAGCGTACATAGCTTTCAGAATATTGATAATTAGTCTCTCGTATAAGAGCTGAAATCTCTTTATTTATCCCTATCTCGCCATCTTCGATTATTCTACTAAGTTTGTTAAATTCAACTGATAATTCATCCACCTTGTTGGGATCTACTTTCGTGTTCAAGATTTAGCTTCTCCTTCCGACACTACTTATGGTCAATATCTTTAATTACTATTTTTTATTTGCTGCTAAAGCCAGACGCTTCAGCTCCTCTACTCTTCGTCTTCTTTCATCATCTGCCTGCCGAACTCTTCCAGACAGATTACTAATACAATTTTCGAGTTCGCCCATCTTTCTCAATATCCTATTAATATCGACCTCTATATCACTATATTCACTTCTTAATACTTGTCCTGCTTCTCCCATCCACCAAGAACTCGAGTTATACACATATCCTTGGCAACGATCTTTACCTCTGCAAAAACTATCGCTAACAGTATTTATCCTTCTAGCTTTCTTTTGTATTTCACTTGGTGTAGGCATTATAGCTCCTCCTTAAAAATTTATTATTTCTGACAACGCTTTATCAGAATTGCACTTGCATAATTTCACAATTCGATTACATATTTTAAATAGCCATGTTCCGTCTTCAGTTTTTGCTATCTTAAATAGTGCCTGCGATGGCGTTTCCTGGTTATTTCTATAACCTATAAAATCGGTAGAACATATGTGTTGGGTAAATGCAGACAATGCACATTGTAATCTTTCGGTATCTAAATCTTTGCCCTCAAATATATCGGTGATGTTCAAATCACCTTTTGTATACTGATCTAGTGCCCTGTCCATTTCTTCTTCTGATATTTCCATAAAGATATTATCTTCATTATCTTCAAAGGACGAAAGCATGAACTCATTCTTTAGAAAACTTATGAAATCTTCTCTAGTATCATACATTTTTAATACTAAATCATCTTTTCTTATTAACTGTACATAAATAGAGCCTTTTATATATATGTAACTCACAGTTGTATCATCCACCGAGTATCCAAATGCTATATCAGGGAAGGATATTGCCGTCGATATTTTAGCATAATCATCATTTATACATATATTACCACTATTGTCATCATATAATATCTTGCTTTCATAAAGACCCTTTGAAACCTCATCCCATTTTGCTTTAGCACCTTCCTCACTAAGGCCTTCTACAGGGTTTTCAATCCCTAGCAAGTCTTGGGCACCTGTCAGCACACACAAGAAAAACAAATCATTATTATTCATCAGCTTATCTTCCTTCATCAAAATAATTTTTCCTTATAGTCCCAATAATTTTACCACAATTTATTCGATTTTTGAATAAATTTTCGATAATTTCAAGAATATTGAAGTTATATCTTCATTTAACCCATTTCACTCTTATCTTCATTTTCTCTCCTCCGGAATTGTTGTCCAATATGAATATCTCTTTTCTTGATTTTTATCAGAGTAGTAATAAGCCAATTCCACCCCAGCATTTGGGACAATCCCAAAATAACTATCTTCTATTTTCCCGCCAGCAATATATGCTTCCAGATATTCTTGCATAATAAAATCATAAAACGCAGTGCCTTGTTTAGGACCATATATATCTATACACGCTTGTTTGAATATTATTTCATACTTTTCCTGTGTCCATTTGATCTTTTTTCTGTCCATGCCAGTACCAGGCTTCCAACCTTGCGCCTCTATAAATGCATTATTGCTTATGTGCATGTATATGTCTACATAGTTGTCTGGATTTTGTTTTACCAGCTTACATCACCGTATATAGAACCATTGACATAAACTTCTATCTCATCTAAGCTTTCTATTCCTTTTAAGACTCCCAGCCTCTTATATGCGCCAGTCATTGAGGATAGGTCTATATCACCAATCCACGCCTTAACTCTATATTTCCCATTAGGCATATGAGGGTGGGTATACACCTTTCTGTTTTGCTGATTAATGCGGATTGTAACTGTTGTCTCTTCAGTTATTTTGTAGATGTGCTGGCAATCTTTTATGTATTCTTTATACTTATATTCCCCGCTACTTGATGGTGTGCCAGACTCTACATAACCTTCCAGTATTTCTTTTAATGATTTATTAGTATTTCCACTTTCATTCTGGCTATGGTAGAGTTCTTCTACCGTCTTGGAATATCTCCAGGCATCATCATCCCTATCTAGCACTGTTAGCATTGTTACTCCATCAACACCCTTTGGATCTTGTGCAGTAAGGGAGGCCGATTTTCTTGCGTAACTGCTCCCACTTTTTGAAAGTAATTCATTTTGCAGGTTCACAGCTTTAGAATTTTTATTTGTATACATCAGATCCGATTCATATCGAAATGAGTTTATCACTGCATCTACAAGATCCTTGTGATCTTGTGTATCAGCCTTTGTCATCTTATATGTTACAGTCTTCACTGTAAACTCATACTCACCACATGGATTAAAATAGTAGCCTGACTTTATAGGGAAATCAATATTCTTGAAATCTTTATCTGTAGCAAACACTGCATTCTCTGAGTTTAATTTACTGTTCCGATATCTCTGTTCCATGCTTTCATCTATATCCCATCCAATCTTTGCACTGCATTGTTGGGTGAAGGGTCTTTTGTACTGTCCATCTATAGGTGTAGCGTTATATAAGTTTTTATACTTATCCATATGATACATCCATCGGATTACATTTAAACGATAGGGTTCACTTGTCCAATACATTTCCTTGTTTTTGTAATCTATGTAATTATTCGCAATTCTATTTTTAAAAATCTTAGGAGCAATAACTGGCATTCCATTGTAAATAAACGTCCTTATCGTCTTTATATTTTCTCCCGAATTAAAGCTAGCTTCAGCATGGCCAAAACCATCGTGTCCAAAGCAATTATCTGCATTACAAAAATATATATAGCTATACTTCCTTGATACACCGCCGTTATATGACACAGTGCCATCTTCGGTCATCGGTATAAGTGGATTAGCATTATTACTCCATACTCTATTTTCCGGATCATCTCCAAAAAACTTTCTATGAAATTTGGCCTGTATCTCCGGATTCCTTCGTATTGTTGAATTGTCTTCATTAACAATAGGATTATTTCCTACTAGGAAATCTTCAAATAGTCTTGGTGACTCATTTATAACATTAAGACCACCAAATGCATTTGTACTCCACCATCCCCTTGGACAGACAAGCCTTGCTGTTATCTCATTATCAGACAGAGGATATAAGACCTCTC
>CAYMAE010000064.1:0-7694 GCA_964388375.1 uncultured Ruminiclostridium sp. | reverse complement strand
CAGATACTCATATCAACGTAAATGTGGAGTTTGGTGATGAAGAAGGACAGATTCCTATTGATGAGATAGCGAGAAAAGCAGAGGGATTAAATCTTACGAAAAGGTGATATAATGGAAATGTTTTGGTGAAACATGTATAATAAAGCAAAAGTGTATAAGGGGAATGAATATGAATTCTGAAATTATAATGTATCAAACAGATGATGGTTTGACTAAAATAGAAACTACTTTTGATGGTGATACAGTATGGCTATCTATTGACCAAATGGCAGAATTATTTCAGAGGGATAAGTCTACCATCTCTCGACACATAAAGAATATATTTAATGAAGGTGAACTTACACGAAATGCAGTTGTTGCAAATTTTGCAACAACTGCAGCTGATGGTAAAACGTATCAAGTAGATTACTATAACTTAGATGTTATTATTTCTGTGGGATATCGTGTAAAATCTTTAAGAGGTACTCAGTTTAGAATTTGGGCAAGCAGTGTTTTAAAGGAATATATGAAAAAGGGATTCGCCATGAATGATGATCTTCTGAAAAATAATGGTGGAGGAATTTATTTTGATGAATTATTAGAACGTATTCGTGATATTCGTTCATCAGAAAAAGTATTCTGGAGAAAAGTGCTTGATATCTATTCAACAAGTGTGGACTATGACCCCAGAACAGAAGTATCTACTTTGTTTTTTAAAACGGTACAGAATAAAATGCACTGGGCAGCTCATGGACAAACAGCAGCAGAAAAGATTTATTACTCGGCAGATGCAGACAAGCCGTATATGGGAATGCTTAATTTTAAAGGAGAACAACCTAAACAAGCGGATGCATTAGTAGCAAAAAACTATTGTACTGAAGAGGAGCTATCCGCATTAAACAGCATAGTTTCCGCTTACCTTGAATTTGCTGAAATGCAAGCAAGAGGAAGAATACCAATGTATATGTCAGATTGGATTGAAACATTGGATGGATTTCTGAAATTATCCAAGCATGAAATACTTACCCATGCTGGCAAGATTAGTGCTAAAACCGCTGGACTTAAGGCAAAGGAAGAGTATAAGAAATATAAGGCTTTGCATTTGGGGGATATTTCTAAAGCAGAGAAAGATTACATTAAAGCGTTAGAGGATATGGAAATGAAGCTGCTGGGTGATAGAGAATAAAAAGTATACTATTAACACTATACACGCTTTTTCTGGCTGCTGAATTTGATGTGTTGGTGGTAAAGAGGTTAAATATAAAAGTTTGTTAAAATGAATTTTATAGGGAGTGTGCTATGATTATACCTGAGCAAAAAATACAAATATTTATAAGTTCTGCATGTGGCGATGAGCCTGAAAAACAAAAATATAATTTCGTGCGTGAAGCACTAAAAGTATTAATTGAATCAACAGGTTTTGAATAAATAATTATATTTATATGTACTTAACACTGAGTACATTTTGAGTACAAAAATCTTGGCAAAACTAAAATAGAAGCATCAAAACACAAATTAATAATAAGGTATCAGAAATAAAAACAAAAATATTACTGCTAAGCTGTTCATTAAGCTGTATGATGGGGTGAACTTCACCTAATGTTTATTAGCGAAAGGCTTTTAATTCCTCTATAGAACTATCTTTTTACTTTAATAAGATCCCATGATGATACTTTCTGGGGATATGTTTTCAAATTGTAGTACCGTCGAGACGGTTGTTTTGATGTCACGAAAAGAAAAATAAAAGTGTGAAAAAGCCTTATTTTATGGGCTTTCTCGCAAGTTAATATATTCCGTGGTAGCTGATTGGCAGTCACGGGACGGAGTGGAATTTACTCTGTGGGAATGTATCAAAGGCGGCTAAACTTGAAAAAATGGCGTAGGGTCGAGTTGCCCGATTTGTTGTCATAGGGTTGAGTTGCCTGATTTGATAATGCGACGAGGAGTGAACTGATAGATGCCAACTAAAAAACAGCATTTTGTACCACGTGTATATATGAAAGCATGGGAAACTGAAGTAGAAACATCAAAAGAACCTAATAAGAAATTTACTGGAGTTTATGTGTTTAATGGTTCTGCCATTGGTGAAGGCGCTAACAGAAATTCTGTTCTTTGGAAACCGCATTTATACACTATTAATTTTTCGTATTCATATATATGCAAGTCATGTCCGAGGGTAAAGAAAGAATTTGTTTCAATGATTCATGACTTGTTGAGAACAGGTTTTGCAAAACCTGTATATGGTAAAATCTGATACAGCATAATCAAAAACAAAAAGAGCATAGATAAACACTTTTTTGAAATTAATGATTGGGAGTTCTATTATGATGATGGCAATGTTGCAAGGCAAGCAGCTATAAAAAATCAAATTGAATCTCTGAATTGTTACATTTTAGAAGACGCTTTTGATGATTACTTAGAAAAGAATTGGGAAAATACATATAACAGTTTTATAAATGCGGTTCATAGTGGTACGCCAGTTGCAATAGGCCAAAGTGAAAGGATTATTCCTATCCAAATTGCTAGCGATATGCTTTCTTCATTTTTTATAATGCTTTGCAGAAATCCATTGTTTGATGCCATGGGTGTATACACAAAAATAAAAGAAAACTTATTATATCCGGTGTTTTCGTCAATGTGCAATGCATCGGAGGGTGAAAAGCCTTCTGAAGAAGTTATTAAAGAAGGAAGAGGATATGCCGATGAGTTAATGACAGGAATATGGTACTCTGAATTATGTAAGATGTTCTTTAAAAATACAGGAGGATTTTATCACAATACAGTGGCGGCTGCCTTAAAGGGATGTCAAATGATTCTGTTTGAGGCATATGATGGTGCAGGATATTTTATTACTTCAGACAATCCAGTATTTGAGAATAAAAGCGTTCTTGAAGTGAAAAATTCAAATGGTATGATATTTCCATTATCGCCTAAGTATTTACTCTTTATTGCGAAAGGCTCAGAGGGTATTAGTGTTGTAGACCACCGTTTTGCAAATACGGACACAATCCGTTATTTTAATAGAATTGTTGCTCGATATAAAAATGAGACAATAATCGCTTTGTCGAAAAATCCAAGTGAATTTCTGTGAAATCGCAAAATTTACAAGGACTGTTATGCACAGTGGAATGCGCATCTGACGTGCTCCTTTGTGTAAAGATAAAATCTAAGGAGTGAAGAAGGGAGGTAAAAGCAATGACTACAGTTGAAAGAGCATTAAATTCTATCGGAAAGAAGTGCTTTATTGATTATTATGATGAATTCAAATATTGTAATGATAAAGAAGTGTTGGCTCGTAAGCTGCTCACAAACAACAGTAATGCCACTTCGATTACTGCGCAGATGACTCGTATTAATTATGCACAGTGGATTTTTGATAATCACAAAGAGAAGGAGGCGTTGAGTATAATTATCAACTCAAACCGCTTGGATGATGTAACAAAAAGAAAAGCAAGAGAATTTTATAATGCAATATAACGCAAAACACCCTGCCGACCGTAATGGTTAGCAGGGTATTTTTCTATCCGGGCTTAATCCTCAATATCAACACTCACACCGGATTTGAACTCGATGGTGTAGTGGTCATTGTAAACGGTTATCTTTTGCAGCAGGCGTTTTATCAGCGGCTCGTCAAATTCCGGAAGTTCGGCAGTTGGGTGTTGGCTTATAAAATCATGCAGCTCAGAAATGCGCCTGATGTGTTCATCTCTGGTTACACCCTCGACCTCTGACTGGTGCTTCAGTTCACGCAGCCTGTAAATTTCGTCAGCGATGTTGTCGTAGGCTTCTTTGCTGTTGGCTTTGGAAATAAGTTCTTTCTGTAGTTCAGCCAGTCGTTGGTCAATGGCTGCTTCTGAGGCTGCGCTGCTGGCTTTAATAACCGCTGTGATATTTTCCTGCAACACACTCAGGTAACTGACTTTATCGGCAAGCATTGTGTTGATGGCTTTTACCACAATTTCCTGAAGCACCTGCTCGTTGACAGTTCGAGCTTTGCAGGCGTGGCCGGTGTTCTCAAGGCGGCTGACGCATCGCCACACGATTGACTTGCAGCCACGATTGTTCCAGTGGATGCGCCTGAACATTTCACCGCACTCACCGCAGAAAATTATCTGCGAAAATAAGTGATTGCAGATGTAACTGTGACGCTTGCCATTTTTATCGGTGGTAACCAGTCGCCTGCGCACCAGTTCCTCCTGCACCTGCATATAAAGGTGCTTTGGAATAATGGCCGGGTGGCTTCCCTCAACGTAATACTGAGGAACCGTACCGTTGTTTTTAATGCGCTTCTAGGTAAGAAAGTCGGTGGTGTAGGTCTTCTGTAAAAGGGCATCGCCGATGTACTTTTCATTGCGTAGGATTTTGTTAATGGTGCTGGTGTGCCATTTTTGCTTACCGGCCCCGGTGAGGATTCCGTCACGCTCAAGGCCGGCGGCAATCTTATCCATACTATAGCCTTCGAGATATTCTCGATAAATGCGCTTTACGATTTCGGCCTGCTCAGGGTTAATGACAAGGTTGCCTTCATCGTCTTTATCGTAGCCCAGAAAGCGGTTGTGATTGACTTGAACCTTGCCTTGCTGATATCGGTACTGAATACCCAGCTTGACGTTCTGGGAAAGCGACTGGCTTTCCTGTTGGGCGAGGGATGCCATAATGGTAAGGAGCACCTCACCCTTGGAATCCATAGAATTGATATTTTCCTTTTCAAAGTAAACTGGGATGTTCTTTTCTTTGAGCTGGCGGATGTATTTCAGACAGTCTAGCGTATTTCTGGCGAATGAGAATGGATTTTGTAATAACCATATCGATGTTGCCAGCATTGCAGTCTGCAATCATACGATTAAATTCTTCACGCTTTTTGGTGTTGGTTCCGGTGATACCGTCATCAGCATAAATGCCTGCCAGCATCCATTCCGGGTTCTTTTGTATAAATTCTGTATAATGCTCAATCTGAGCCTCATAGGAAGTGGCCTGCTCATCGCTGTCAGTACTAACACGACAGTACGCTGCGACTCGGAGCTTAGGTTTTTCTGCTTCCTTTACTGTATTTCCGACTCTGGGTTTAGCCGGGATAACCATAACATTTGCCATTATGACACCTCGCTTTCAATAAGGCTGTAGATGTACTCAGCCTGCATAATCGGGTCGTCAAAGCAGGTTTTCACGCCTACGATGGTAAAGCTGGTATGGATTTTAATCACCTTTTTCGACGGTGTTTTATTCAGCCTACCCAGCTTACTGGCACGTTTCTGCAATTCAGCCTGCACCTTCTGGAAGGTCACACGGTCAATAATTGCAGGATAGTAGTCATCGCCAAGGTAGCGGCGATTACTCATTATGCGCTTTGCTGTCCCGTGGTAGGTTTCAATTCCGGCCTTGCTTGCAGCTTCTTTAAGGCCCAGACCGGATAGGTAATTTTCATAAAGGCTTCTAATCTTGGTAGCGGCGGCCTCATCAATAACCGCCACACCTCCAACGATTTTGTAGCCCATTGGTGTGTGTCCCATTTCTTCACATCCTCTCTCTAAGTGTTAATCCGCATTTCAGTTCAAATCCGACTTCGTTTCGGGAATAAACCTTGATGCGTTCTACATATTTTTCAAAGAGCCCATCATCAAATTCTGTCAGCATTGGGCTGCGTTCAGCAAATCGCAAGAGTGCAGTAGCTTCATTGATTTGTGAAGCATCGCCTGTCTGCTTGCGGCTAAGCATTGCAATTTCAGCTCTATAGTTGTCAGCTTGTGTGAGAAGCTCGTTGTTTTCTTTGTTAAAAAGTATTTGGTCAATGTAACCCTGCGCCATGTGCTTTGTTAAGGTTTCACGCTGTTCAGTATTCTGCAGAAGCAGCGTTTGGATTTCCTTAATGCGCTGAACATTCCGGTCGGAGCTCAGGCCCTTTAGGTTCTCAATTAAAGGCTTCAAAATAAAGCGGTGGCCATAAATCAGCTTGTTCATCATTGTAATAAAGGCAAGCCGCAGGTCATCGTCACGAATGTAAATTAGACCTAGCCTCTACACTAGAGAAGCAACAGGAAATTGAATTAAAAAAACAAGAGACAACTAAACACATATCAAAAGCAGTTCTAAACACATATCAAAAGCAGTTTTAGCGAAACCGAGATGCCCAAAAGACATGGATGAGTTCCAAGATTATTTAGGATACAATTTAGAGAACATAGGGATAGAAACAAGTACTGACTATTACTCATTGCTTAGAAACCACCTATGTGAAATTTTGTTTATGGGAAAGCCTATAATTGTTAGTAGAAATACCGGCTACACGCTTATCAAATGTGTTTCAAATACACTTATTTCTTCAGCATCTATAGCTACGCTTGTATATTCTCCCAATATTACAGTAGAAGTTATTGAGGAGTTTTTGGTTATGAAAAATCGCATTGTGTGTTTAGACAATTTTATAGGAAATTTTGATGAAGGAATTCTGGCTACAGTCCTTGATAGGTATAAGGATGTAATTATCTTTCTATTTAATGGAAGATGAAGAGTTTATAAATGCGGTACAAGAAAATCCCAAGCTATTTACCGGATTTTCAGATACAACGACGAATCATCTGATGTTTTATAAATTAGGCTTAAGAACATTTTATGGCCCCTGTTTTATCTGTGACTTAGGAGAAATAGCGAATCATATGCTCCCCTATACAAAAGAGGCTTTTGGGGGGTACATAAAAGGGTATGAGCCGAAAGAGATTGTTTCCAGTGATATTTGGTATGAAGAGAGAAGTGATTTTTCAAAGGAAGCCATAGGAACAGAACGAATTTCTCACAAGGAAACAAGGGGCTATGAATTGCTGCAGGGAGAAGATGATTTTGGGGGTAGACTCCTTGGAGGATGTTTGGAAAGCTTGCATGATATTTTAGTCGGTAATAGATATGAGAATCAAAAAGAAATTTGTGATAAATATGGTATTTTTCCATCCGAAGAGGAATGGAGAGGCAAGATCCTATTTATTGAAACAAGTGAAGAAAAGCCGGCTCCGGACATTTTTAGAGAGGCACTTCTGGCTATAAAGGAAAAAGGTGTATTTCGTGCAGTAAACGGTGTCATCGTGGGAAAACCAATGGATGAAGCCTACTATGAGGAATATAAGGATATTTTAATTGAGGTAATAGATAATCCCTTATTGCCGATATTATATAATGTGAATTTTGGGCATTCTACGCCTAGATGTTTCATTCCTTATGGAACCGAAGTCATGGTTACTATTCATGATAAAAAAATTATCTTTAAGGAATCTTCATTTAATTAAACGTAAGGTGGGAAGGCTGGGTGCTTCATGATATTAAGTGTTAGCAGGAGAACGGATATCCCCAATTATTATTCGGATTGGTTTTTAAACAGAATAAAAGAGGGCTTTTTATATGTCAGGAATCCAATGAATATGCATCAAATCAGCAAGATTGATCTATCACCTAATGTGGTGGATATGATTGTGTTTTGGACAAAAAATCCTAGGAATATGATGGAAAGGTTAGATGAACTGGGGGCTTATCAATACTATTTTCAGTTTACGCTTACCGGATATGGTAAAGATATTGAACCTAATATTCCAAATAAAAGAAGTGAACTAATCTCTACATTTCAAACCTTATCCCAAAAGATAGGTAAGGATAGAGTAATTTGGCGCTATGACCCTATTTTGCTCAGTAAAAGATATACCCCTGAGTATCATGTAAAAGCATTTGAGGAA
>CAYMAE010000063.1:0-7787 GCA_964388375.1 uncultured Ruminiclostridium sp. | reverse complement strand
CTGTTAAGGCTTCATAGTATTTCACTATAAGAACTCCATCTAAAATTGAAAGAGCAGAAAAAACGACAATGGCTATGGTCCATAATATGCCACCCATTCTTCGCTTTTTTGTTGATATTCCGGCTGCGGCACCTGCTAGTGCAAACATTCCCGGCACTTGAAGAGTTCCTGGAAAGTCCATTAAGGCTACAACAATCCCTAACCCTGCACCTGCCATTGCTCCCATAGCACTGCCCTTTCGTCCTGCAATTATTAGTATTGCAAGGCCTGCTAGTATCGTTCCAAACTGAGAATTCCATAACGTTACCCCTGCAAAGCTAATAATTGTAATACTAAGCAAAATTGACTTTGCGATAAGAGTCTTATTATCAAAAATATTAATGTTTCTTTTAGCACCAAAGCTTGTAGTTGCAGGAGCTAAAGTGATAGATAGTGTGAGTACTAGCAGCGAACTTAATAAGGATACTACTACATCATATAACTGAAGACCTAGTACCAAACCTCTTATAATGCCGCTAAAGCCTACTATGATTGACATTAGCATTGCTTTTGAGCTTACGGTTTCCTTTTTGCTACTTATTACAAATACTACATGCGATAAAAGCTCAAAAAGGACTAGGACTAATAATTGTCTTATAGTTTCATAGAAATCTGTGAAGATTGCATTTCCTAAAGTAATTACAAGAATGGATATAATTCTTGAGACACCATTTAAATTTAAGGATACATAAAACGCCGTGGAAAACGGCCGTAATACGCCAAAAAAATTTGCCCTCGAAAAGGTAAATAAAAATAAAAAGGCGGCAAGCTGTGGCAATTTTACATCTGAAATTTGACTTAGTAAGTTGTTAAACGGCCTCCTTCGCTCTCTAAGTACACTAACACTTTCCATGAATGTTCCTCCGTTTTTTCTTTAGTACAGTACTAAAATTATATGAGAGGAAACTCTAAAATAGTCTAAATTCCCGCATTGTGGGAAATATGACGACCGCTTGCTAGTCATACGTGCCGCTCAGACATATCATCCGTTATTATTCGCGGCGCTCCGCCATCCATGGCTGCGCTCACGCATGACATAGCCAGTGATTTCAATCACATAGACTGTTACGGCATAATGCTGCCGTGAGCGATGTCACCTGTGCTCACGATTAAATATGCTTATACCAGAATATTGCCAACTGCGTTCTATCTCTTAAATTCAGCTTTTCAAGTATGACGCTTATGTAGTTACGTACAGTACCCTCGCTAAAAAAAAGGTTTTTTGCAATTTCTTTATTTGATAGCCCGTTTGCCACTTCAGAAATAATCTCGATTTCTTTCTCAGTTAGATCAAAGTTATTAATACTTGCCTTAGGGTTGCTAATAAGAGTTGGGATTCTTGTGATGATTTCATCTCCAAACACTCTTTGTCCCATAAAAACAGCTTTTACCGCGGCATTGATACTGGCAAAATCTTGTTTTAAAATATACCCTTTAGCCCCAATACGAAAAGCCATAATAATATATTCATCATCCTGAAAGGTAGTTAAAAATAGAATTTTTGCATCACAATATTCCTTAAGAATCATTTCCGCCGCCTCAAGCCCAGTCATACCCTCCATTCTTATGTCCATAAGTAAAACATCAGGCTTCAAAGATCTATATAATTTAATAGCTTCTTTCCCGCTATTGGCCTTCTCAACGACCTCTATTTCCTCATCGGCCTCTAATATCGTTTTTAATGATTCTACTACCAACGTATCGTCATCAATAATTAGTATTCTCATCTACCTTGCACCCCCTTAGGAATTGTAATAAATATTTCAAATCCCTTATCAGTATTTATATTTATATTTCCATTAAATGAATTAACCCTATCAACCATGTTTTTAAGTCCTAAGCCTTCGTCAGGTTGAAAGTTCTTAACACTTCCATTATCCCTTATTATTAGTTGGTAAAGGGCAGGATGTTCTGCAACTATAATATTTACCTCTGTAGCATTAGAATGCTTTACTATATTAGTGAATGCTTCTTTTATCATGGCTACAAAAGCATACTTGAGCTTCTTATCAGGGTTTGAAAAAATATTATATCTATAATTTATTTCACAGAAGCTAAACTTCTCAACTAGCTCACTAATACTTTCGTTTAAATCAATTGACTCGTCGTATAGCTCATGTACACTGTCTCTTATGCTATTCATTGCCTTGGTCAGCGTCTCATTTAGAGTATTGATATTACTGACGATTTTGTCATCATGATTAATAATTTTTAGGGCTCCTGCCTGTAATATGGAGCTAGAAAGCAGGTGTCCGACATTATCATGGATCTCCCTCGCAATGCGGTTTCGCTCATTTAGTGCTGCCATGTATACCTCACCGTCCTGTTTTTCAATGAGGTCGCTATTCTGCTTTTCCAGCTTAATTGACAATTCCCTTGCGGTATCGATAAGATCATTATGCTTATCATTCATTTTCTTAATTTGCTCAACCCGATAGGCTATTAAGGTTGATAGGACAAGTAAAATAAGCACCGATACAAAAGCCTGCAAACTCCCCTCCCTTAATTGTTCTACAAGGGGAATAATAAAAAGCAGGCTAATAAATTTATGCTTATCAATAATCACATCAAAAAAAATTAAGGGAATGAAAAAAACAAGACCGGAAACAAAAAATGTTGATATTATAAAACACACAGTTAACACTACTTTAGTTTTAGAATTATCAAAGTAGCTCAAAAAGCAGCTCACAATTAAACCTAAAAGAATTGTAGTAATACTTGTTTCAAAGCCTGCCTGAAAAAAATATGCAATCAGGCAGCAAATATAAATTACTAATTTATCATACAATCCAACTACTCTTTTCATCGCTAATTCCCTATTGGCACAAAGCTTTATGTGAAAATAGTATCACTTTTAGCCCCTTAACACAATGTGAAGTCTACATCCCTTATTAGCTTGCCATCTGGCCCATACCATCTACGAGTTATGATATTTCCATTCGAATCAAGAATATCAACGCTGGAACTTGGTTCACCTTTCAATCCAGGATTTTTGGTTGTAGTACTGTGGTTTAATGATGGTGTAATGTCAATCTCCTTACCCATATTGTTTTTTATATCTACGCTTAAACGATCATTCCCATATACATATCGGTAATCAAGCCCGCCTACTTCATACTCCATTAATGGCTCGTAGGTTTTGCTGGTATAATCCACCACATATTGTTTTACAACTGTAGAACTCTTATTTAGGGTCGGAGATGATAATACTTCTGCAGTCTTCTTTTCTTTTTTCTCTGCTTTTCCGGTGGTGAAATCGACAACAACTTCGCCTTCTACATCAGTGCCGATGTTTACGTCATGATAACCATAAGCGTTCTTCTTAACAACCCAGGTATTTTCCACCATTGCCCCAAGCCCGTTATACAAATATCCGCTACTTTCTCCGATGTCATTAATACCCAACACCATCTTATTTGCGTAAGATAAAATATGTTCATACAAAGGATGGGTAAAAGATTCTATCACCCATTACTAAGAAACAAAGGGAAATTCTAAATGCCTGTGGTCTGTCTGCTGAAGAATTACCCGCTTGGCTCGCTACAGCCTGTATAGTATAATTTTACGGGAGATGAGGTTTTATAAAATTGCCTGCGATAATTTTACTCTAAGAGAGGGCAAGTCAGGGGAATCATGGGAACGATTCCTTGAAATGTAATCTAACAAACCGTCCCCATGATTACATCAGCTAAATCGCTTTTTCTTTCTAATGAGCATAGCCACTGCGAAGAAGGCTAATGCAAACAACATGACCACCATCATATCAGAAAAAATAGGCTTTAAGCTAGGAAAATCGAATCGGGTTAGCTGGGCAATTTGATTATTTGCTTTTACATACCAGTAGGTAGGTGTAAAGCTGGCGATCTTCAAGGTTGTACTTCCCAGAAGCTCAACAGGAACAAATACACCGCTTATAAAGCTGCTGCCTAATACTACGACATTGGTAATTGCTGTTATTGCCTCATTTTTCTTTACAACACTACCTATCAAAAAGGCCATGCCTGACCCGCAAATTGTAAAGACGAATGAGCTTATTACAAAATATGCCGAGTTCATGGTGTTCACATTCTTAGAGTCAATTACAAAACAGAATAATAAAAACAAAATCCATGATAGTAAAGCAAAGGTCAAATTTGCAAGAGCAAACTGCATATTGACTGAGTTATCATTTAAAGGAGAGCAAGCAACTCTTCTTTTTATATCACTATTATTAAAGGATAATAATAGCGAGGACATCCCATAGATCAATATTGAAAGCAATGAATACGCTAAGTAGTTATAAAAGTAGTTGCTATAATATAGATCCACTTTTTCTTCGGATTGTGGAATTACTACCTTCGTTTCCTCTGATAAGTTCTTCTCTAAATATGTGACAAGCTCTTCCTGGGTAATTGCATTCATATTTTCTACATACATTTTTGCTGTGTTCAGGTATTTTTCTACCGATAAATCAATATAGGCACTTGCGTAAGAGGCTGGAACAATAGTTTTTTCGATGTCTACATTTTCACCCTCCATAAAGCCCTGGGTAAAGCCTTCAGGGACACGAAGAATGTATTCAACCCTGCTAAAGAATAGTGCATCTTGCAAGGCTTCTGTTTCATCAGGAAGCTCAATAAAGTTAGCAATCTTTGAAAGCTCATCTTTTAGGCCATCGATTAATGTACTCTTTTCTTCATTGATAAAGGCAATATTACTTTTTTTACGATCAAAGCCCTGCTGCTCTTTATGTTCGTTTGTTGCAGACATGGCCACCATAGAACATACAGCAAGAAACACTATTATATATATAATTAAAGCAGGAATATTCTTCTTGAATATTTTCATACAAAGCTTATAAACTGGCATATTTTTGCCTCCTAACAATCAAGTGGGTACCCAGCCCTAATATCACTATAAAGCCCAATAATACAATTATGTTAATGAGATATCGGGATAGGTCATCGTAATAATAAAGACAATAAAATGCATCTGTAAGTAAATTAATCGGGTTTAAATAAGATATCAAAGGAGCTTTCTGCGCAACAATATATTTCATGTCCTGATACATCATTCCGGCAAGGAATGATCCACCCATTGAAATGGTAAGTAGTATTGCGACCTTTAATCCCTCAGCTTTTTTAACAATGGCACTAACAAAAGCTCCCATCAGCACCCCTGCAAAGGAGCCTAGAATAGTAGTCAATATTACATATCCTGATTTTAATCCGAAGTCAATATTTAGTACAAAGCGCAAGAATGCTAGTAGGGCAAACATCTCAAATATATGAATTAATAGCGTTGCACTCATGCTATATAGAAAAGTTTTTAGCTTATGGACTGGTGCAGCATTGATTCTTGCGGCCAATGGAGAGATATCAGCTTGAATATCACTAATTTCACGAATCCCCAGAAAACCTCCATAAAAGCATGCCATAGCAACCAAAGAATAAAAATAGTTCAACATGGCATTAGGCTCTGACGCCGTCGCCGAGACCTCCTTAATATAGTTTTCACGATTAGCTATGCTGCTTAGAACGTCACCAGCCTTAGCAGGATTACTGCTAATTATAGTGGTAGCGGCTGCTACTGTTTGCGTGTAATTATCAAGGTAGCTTTTTATAATATTCTGACTTAAGCCTGAATCCTTTACCACAAGATTTATTGCTAAACCAGCTGAGCCAGCAGAGCCAGTTGAACCAGCTAAGCCATCTGAGCCAGTTGAACCAGCTGAGCTAGCAAAGCCCGTTGAGCCTGCTTCTATATATCCCTTAATCAAGCCCTCATCAAGGAGTCTTTTTGCCTCATCCTCGGTTACGACATTGAGATTGAAAAGTCTATCTTCCCCTTTTGAAGCCTCTTCTAAGGCTATCCCCAAGGACTCGTCTGCTTTGTAGTTTGAATCATCTACAACTGCTATATCTATGGGTTGGAAGGCATCACCATTACCAATATTAGAAAGAGCAAGCTGAAAAAACACAGCAAGGACAATCGGAAACATTATCGTCCAGAATATCGTTATTTTATCTCTTAACAAAACTTTTAACCTGTATACAAAAATATGTCCAAACATATAACTGCCCTCCCTTCTCAATCTCTTAATTCCTTGCCTGTAATTTCAAGGAATACGTCATTTAATGTTGGGAGCTCAGAGTAGATTTTCCCAAATTGAATATTCTCATTTTTAATGAATTCCAAGACATTCTCCAGATTGTTTTTCCCCTTATTTGACTTGATTTCAAAAATTGGATCCTTATACTCTACTGATGCAATATTGGGTAAATTGCTTAGCTTCTTAATTGATTGCTCTGAAATCCCATAAGATTCTATAGTGATTTTTTCTCCCAGTGTAATCATCGCCTTGAGCTCTTCCTTTGTTCCTGTTGCGATGGTCTTGCCCTTGTCGATTATTAGGATTCTGTTGCATATCTGCTCAACCTCCTCCATATAGTGGGATGTATAAACTATTGTTGCCCCTTGCCGATTCATTTTCTCAATACCCTCTAAGATATTGTTACGACTTTGCGGATCAACTGCTACTGTAGGCTCATCAAAAATTATTAATTTGGGTTTATGTGCTACGCCGCATGCAATATTAAGCCTTCTTAAAAGGCCTCCGCTAAGCTTTTTAGGAATGAATTTTTTGTAGTCTTCCAAGCCAACGAATTCGATTGCCTCTTGCACATACTCTTTTCTTAACGCCTTATCCTTAATATACAGGCCGCAAAAATAATCAATGTTTTCGTAGACTGTCAACTCTTCGTAAACAGCCACATTCTGCATTACAATACCTATCTCCCGCTTAATATCATAAGAATTAGGCGTCATGGGCTTATTAAATATTTCTATCTCACCTTTATCATACTTTAGGAGGGAAAGAATACAATTTATAGCAGTGGTTTTACCCGACCCATTAGGACCTAACAGTCCAAAAACCTCCCCTTCCTTAACTGAAAAAGACAGATGATCCAGTGCGACTAAATCATCATAGCGTTTCACAAGATTCTTAACATTTATAACCATGTATTTTACCTCCAACATGTCTATCTACATTAATGATAGCTTCATAGTTCACTTATTATAAGTGCTATGAATCATAATGAGGGGTGACAAATGTCACCTATTGGAGGTGAAAGGTTGGTCGTGAACTGTGGGGAGTTGAAGATGATTCATAAATTTCTTACTAACTACTTCACATAGGTATAATAATACGACATAAGATGACAGTTTTGCGGCTGCAAGAATCTCACTCCATAAGCCTCTAAGCACCTACCTCTAATTGATTAATTAACTCGGTAAGTGATATGGCTACGTCTTCGCTCCGCCATATCCGACCAAGAGGTCGTTTGCTCACGGGTCGCTCAATCAAATTCCATAAGGTCATCGTTCGGTGGTCGTGCCTCCGAAGATGCCGGCTTATTTCCGTGAGAAACCTTGCATCCGCGCCAACGTTATTACACAACTGTTGCCGTGAGTAGAACCGCTGGTTAGTCATGCGTGAGCGTAGCCATGGATGGCGGAGCGCCCGCGAATAATAACGGATGATATGTCTGAGCTGAAGGTCGCTACACTATTTGCTAGGAGCATAGCGACTTGATAAATAGTAGTAGCACCCATGCAAGGCTTGCCCAAGCAGTTGAGCTAAAGGCGAAAACTGATTGGTTTCAAGCTACTGCGGCACGTATGACTAGCCAGTGATTTCATTCACACAGACTGTTACGGCATAATGCTGCCGTGAGTGATGTCAACTGGCGTAAGCGGAGCACGGA
>CAYMAE010000062.1:3791-7987 GCA_964388375.1 uncultured Ruminiclostridium sp. | reverse complement strand
GTTTTGCAGTCTTTATCGTTAAATAGAATCTCATATGCTTGGTGAGAAATGGGCATTTCCACATTGAATTTTTCTGAAAGCTTATTTATGGCACGGGTCGCAGATATACCCTCAACGACCATTTTTACTTCGTTCTGGGCTTCCTCAGCCGTATATCCTCTGCCAATTAAATAGCCTGCTCTCCAATTTCGGCTATGTTTGCTGGTGCATGTGACAATTAAGTCGCCAATACCAGTAAGACCTGAAAAGGTCATTGCATTTGCCCCCATAGCTCTTCCAAGACGGCCTATTTCTGTTATGCCCCGGGTCATTAGAGCAGCCTTGCTGTTATCACCGTAACCAAGTCCATCACAAATTCCTGCGCAGAGGGCAATAACGTTTTTACAGGCAGCACCTATTTCAGCTCCTATTAAGTCTGAGCTTGTGTAAACTCTAAACGCTGGTGACATAAAAAGATCCTGAACCTTTATTGAAACATCTACATTTGGTGAGGCAGAAACGACAGTAGTCGGAATCCCGGCGGCCACTTCTTCAGCATGGCTAGGACCATATAAAGCTGTGATCTCACTTTGTGGTATTTCGCTTTTTATTACTTGGCTTAAGGTAAGTCCAGTTTCCTCCTCAAGACCCTTTGAACACATTATGATAATATCGTTTTCATTCACATATGGAGCTAAACGCTTTGCTGTTGAGCGAACCGCCTGTGAGGGCACAACAAAAACGATGAAATCATGCCCTTTCAGACATTCTTCAATATTAGCAGTAAATTTTATAGACTTAGGAATTTCAACTCCGGGGAGATTCTGTTTATGCTCCCTTTCTTTATCAAGCATTTCTACTTCGTTTTGAAAGAATGACCATACAGATACGTCATGACCATTATTGGATAAAAGGATTGCAAGACTAGTACCCCAGCTTCCTGCTCCTATTACTGATACAACTGACATATTTTATTCCTTTCCCTGTTCATTTTTAAAGCTAAGCTTTTTTTCATTTGCAGCAAATAATCGTTTTATATTTTCAATGTGCCTTATAATAATTAAGGCTACCAAGGCACTTCCTATTAAAATTAGAAGCAATGGCTCTTTTAAAACAATTGCAATTATTATAAACAATAATGCAGCCAATATAGAGCCTAATGAAACATAGCGGGAAATAGCTACAATTATAATAAATGCAACTAGGCATATAAGAGCGGCTAAAGGCGAAAACATTAAAATGACTGCAAAGGAGGTCATTACCCCTTTTCCTCCTTTAAACCCAAAGAATATAGGCCAGTTATGACCTATAACTGCAAAAAAACCTGCTATGTATTCCCCAAGATAAGCTCCACTTCCAGGATTCAGTTCTCCAAAAAGATAGCGAGCAATTAGACAAGCTAAAACTCCCTTAAGAAAGTCACCAGCTAAAACAGCTACAGCAGCACCCTTCCCTAGAATTCTTAATGTATTGGTAGCTCCTGCATTTCCGCTACCGTGCTCTCTTATATCGGTTTTAAAGAAAAGCCTCCCTAATAATAATGAGGTATTAATGCTACCTAATAAATAGCCTATAATAGCTGAAAGCAATACTACTACAATTGGCGAATCCATCTATTTATCTCCCTTTGGCTTAATTGTGAATTTTATGGGAGTCCCCTCAAATCCAAAATTGTTTCTTAATGTATTTTGCAAATATCTAGAATATGAAAAATGCATAAGTTCTGCATCGTTTACAAATACCACAAAACTCGGGGGCTTAATACCTGTCTGAGTCATATAATAAATTTTAAGTCGCTTCCCTTTATCTGAAGGAGGCTGAACCATTGCCAGAGCATCATTTAGCACATCGTTTAATAGTCCCGTGGTTACTCTAAATGAAGCCTGATTATTTACATAATCTATTAGTTCAAATAATCTATCTACTCTTTGCCCGGTAATAGCAGAAATAAATACTATGGGGGCATAACTCATGAATTCTAAGTCTGCGATAACCTTTTTACGGTATTTCTCCATAGTGCCAGTGGCCTTTTCAATAGAATCCCATTTGTTAATAGCGATTATAGAAGCTTTCCCCTGTTCGTGGGCATATCCGGCTATTTTTGTGTCCTGCTCAGTGACTCCATCCTTTGCATCTATCATAATTATACACACATCAGCTCTATCAACGGCAGTCCATGACCTAATTATACTATACTTTTCAATTCCTTCATCAATCTTGCTTTTACGCCTGATTCCTGCTGTGTCAATAAACATATATTGTTTTCCGTCAATCTCATGGAATGTGTCTATAGCATCCCGAGTGGTTCCCGGTATATCGCTGACTATTACTCGATTTTCGCCTAAAATCCTATTTATAAGAGATGACTTGCCCACATTAGGCTTTCCAATAACGGCTACCTTTATATAATCGTCTTCCTGGCCTTCGGCAGCCTCCGCTGGGAAATGCTCATAAATAGCATCTAATAGTTCTCCCATACCAAGACCATGTATTGATGATATAGGATATATTTCTCCCATCCCGAGATTATAGAATTCGTAAGCCTCAGGGGGGGTATTGCCAATACTATCAGCCTTATTAACAGCCACGACAACAGGCTTTGAGGATTTCCGAAGCATAACTGCAACATCTTCGTCGGCTGCAGTAAGTCCAGTTCTTATGTCTACCATTAATACTATTACATCGGCGGTATCTATAGCTATCTGAGCCTGTCTTATCATCTGTTGTTTGATATATTCCTCAGAATAAACTTCGATTCCCCCGGTATCAATTAGAGTGAAATCTTTTCCTCTCCATTCACTTTCGGCATAAATTCTGTCTCTAGTAACTCCAGGTGTGTCCTCTATTATAGAAATTCGTTTTCCAGCAAGATAATTAAAAAATGTAGACTTCCCTACATTAGGTCTTCCAACTACTGCAACTACAGGTTTTGACATTTTTCATCCCCCACTATCTTTACATTTTTCTTACGCAGTATCTATGACATGGCAAACAAGCCTTACATGTCGTTATAATTGTAACTGCTTTTTACTAAGATATCAAACCTATTATGTGCTATTAACACCATGATATCAAATATTATTAATTCACCTTCTTGTACTTGTTAAAATCTTATGTTAATATAAAAATAAACGCGCTTTCACACGCGTAATAAAAGTATTACACTTTTATACTAATTCTTAAATAATTCTAAATATTGTCGAAAATGGAGGTAGTAAAATGATAATTCATTCTGCAAGAACTTCTAAAAGAAATGCTGCTGATATCGCAAAGACTATTTTTAAGGAAAACTTTAGTGTTCAAACTGGGGATGCAATCTTCTTTGACAGCTCTCTTTCAAATGTTATTGCTTTAACTGGCATAGTTTATAGGGCACCTGCTGTTATAGAGCTTTTAAAAATTAGAGAAATTGCAAACTATATTGAAGAATCAACTAAAAAAAATCTATCTCTGTTGTTCCAATTTGAGAACCAAACAAATGGACTCAAGGTTTTATTGGGTGATGTTTTTAATGTCAGCGAGGCTAATTGCCCTGAAGATATTAAAACTAAGATTACGGCTATTCTGTCTGAAATCTCCGAATGGGCTGGTACCTTGAATAGTAAAGGTGAGCACGAGATTGATTTATTATATCCTCAACCCGGGCCTCATTTTAATATCAATTTACTTATGGGTAATAGAACTGACTATCCTTACCCTCTTCAAACCACACCTAAAAGTGTTGTTGATAAATTAGGAAGTGGAAGCTTCAGGGCTCATGCAGATACTCAAGTACTTGCTACCCGTTGGGATGCACGTCCTGAAGAAAATGGTTCTCCTGCTAATCGTCAGTTCTATCTGATGGAAAATAATAAAAAAATATTTTATTCTGCTGACCCGAATCATGAGAATATTCTATCTGCTAAATGTGTCCATGGAAAAAATCACACAAGAATAACATATAAAACTCACTGTGGCCTTACTATTACTCGTCTTATTTTTATTCTACCCCAGTATAAAGGTCTTCCTCTTGCTACAGAGGTTCAGAGAATTGAAATAATTAATAACTCTAGCTCTGCTAGAAATCTAAGGCTTGTATACACCGGAATGTTTGGACATTCAAGACCCATGGCTCAATGGGAGGACGTAATTTATTCAACTATTATTATGCAATCACGCATTGTACAAAGTGAAGATGGCTCCATCTTAGCTCTATCCCCAGACTACTATCCAGAATT
>CAYMAE010000062.1:0-3691 GCA_964388375.1 uncultured Ruminiclostridium sp. | reverse complement strand
TACAAAGTGAAGATGGCTCCATCTTAGCTCTATCCCCAGACTACTATCCAGAATTCGCTAAAGTTGATCAGCGCTTCCACAGCATTATTGTACATAATAATAACAAAACATCATACGCTAATGAGTTTTGTATGAATTACAATGAATTTGTGGGGTCGGGAACCCTTCAAGAGCCTAATAGCCTTCACAGGTTATCTAATAATCTATCTAGAAAGGGCCCCGGATTCTTTGCTTTAGCTACCGAATTTAATATTGATAAGTATAGTAATTGTTTGGTTGATAATTTTACAGGATTAGTATCAGATAAAGCTAGTGCGTCCTATGATCCTGAGAAGAGCTTTGTTTCTGAGGTTCAAGCACTTGTAAACAAATTTTCTAATGCTGCTGAAGTTGAGAATGCTTTTAACTATAATGCAAGCTTTCTTCAACAGTACTCGGATTTCCTTAATGTAGAAACTCAAAATAAGCTTTTTAATAGTTATCTTAATAATAATCTACCTTTCCAAATTCTTTATCAAACCTTTGTTTCCCGCTCCTTTGCACAAACACAAAAAGGATATAGGGAACTTGGCTTCCGTGAAATTCAGGATCTATTTGCGTCAATGTACTATTTTACTGCAATGGGAAAATCAGATCTTGTAAAAGATTTATTAACACAATGGTGTAGCCAGATTTATGAATTTGGATATGCTAACCATAATTTCTTCTGGGAAGGGAAGGAACCAGGTGGCTGGTCCGATGACGCTCTTTGGTTCATTCAGGCTCTCTCCCGTTACATAAGTCTTACCGGAGATATTGATATCTTAAATTCTGAAGTATTAGTTGCTGGCACTGATAAAAAAAGAAAGATATATGATACTATCAAGGCTGTTATTCGTTATTCTGCTATTATTTCAACAGGTAAGCATGGGCTTCCTTTACTTGATCGTGCAGACTGGAACGACTGCTTAAGAATTGATGTTGATTCTCTTAATGGTCCTTCAAAGGAGAAGCTATATAAGGAGCAAATAGCTCCGAATAACGATGCCATTGTTCCTTTTGAAAGCGATTATTCTGAGAGCGTTATGAATGCTTTTCTATTAAAAGTTGCTCTTGATAAGACAATGATTTTTGCTGAACAAGCAAATGATGTTTCATATATAAACGAGCTTCAGACATTAACAGACACCCTCGTTAACAATATTCAAAAGCATACTTGGAAGGATGACTATTTCTGTAGAGTACTTATTAATAGACCTACTAAAGGTGGCTATACATACTTAGGTGCGAAAGGCGATGGATTTTCCTCAGATAATAACTTGGACGGAGTTTTCTTCCTAAATTCATTTAGCTGGTCTATTCTTTCAGATGTTGCTTCAGATGACCAAATTGAGAAGATGCTCGATGTTATAAACGATACGCTTAGGACTCCCCATGGCTTTAAACTGGTTTCCCCTTCAGATCTAAGTCCAGTAACAACTGAAAGCGCAACCGAGCATTATTTCCCAGGTGATAGAGAAAACGGTGGAGTATTCAAGCATGCATGTATGATGGCTACTAGCGCCATGTTTAAAGCTGCTAAAACTGTAAAGAATAAAGACCTTGCAAAAAGGCTCAGTGATACCGCCTATGAAATCGTTGATATTGTTTTCCCTTATAGAACCTTAAAAAGCCCCTTTGAGCTTTGTGGTAATCCTAGAATTTGCACTCAATACAATAATAGTGACACAGGCGAGAATATTGGGCCATTACTTTCTGGAACCTCAACATGGCTTTTGCTAACTCTTATGGAGGCTTTCGGTGTGGAATACACAAAGGATGGAATCGTTATTGAGCCATTACTTAGAACTAATGAATCACAGTTAAAATATACGATAAACACAGGGAAATCCCGCTATATAGTAACTGTATCGAAGGACGAAGAGTTTAAACGACTCCTCGACGCAAAATATACCCTACGTTTAGACGGCAAAGAGCATTCATCGAATGTAATACCTATTTTTGATGACAATAGCTCGCACACAATTGAGATATTATTTGCATAGTTTCATCATGTTTGTATCTTACTGCACTCTATGAACCTGCAAATATGCATAATTAAAAAATTAATCTATATATTATAGTCGGGAGCTTTATTTAATTGAGGAAAACATGGATGAAATCATCACACCTTTAACAAATGAGACTCCCGATTATCATTCTTATGATGATATGGAAGAGTCTAAAGCACTTGACTGTGAGCGTTTATCTTCCCAAGAGAACCCTGAATACATAAAATCCCTCAATCACGTGGACTACTATGTTGATATGTCAGGTATTAGCCCTGAAAACACGGTAGCTGCTTTGAATTCATTTAATGAAAGGGTTCTATTAATTACCGGAAGTGATAGTGTCAATGATAGTAGCCAAGCCTCTTATGATTTATTGGGCCCTACTTTAGTTAATAAGGCTAAGCATTTAATTCTTATAGGGCAAACTGCGGGACTTATTGAATTATCATTAATGAAAAGGTTAACCGGTAAGAATAAAGGGATTGATCTTCGCATAACTCGATGCCTTACATTGAGACAAGCCGCAGATTGTGCCTATCTTTCTGCAAAGCCTGGAGATAATGTGCTTTTATCCCCTGCGGGAAATCAATTTATAAATTATGACTCCATAGAGGAGCTAAAAGAATCTTTTGATAAGTATGTAACTGATACATGAGGTTGGCGAAGTCAGATTGGTAAAGTGCATGGGTGCTACCGGCTGCTTACCGCATCGCTGAAGCTCCTTGTTCGCAGGGTAGCACCGCAACACTTACTGTTCATTCTGTGAATAGAGTGGTTGAAAGATATCTTTCTCCCGTGTCGGGAAGAAGTACTACAATTTTCTTGCCCTTGTTTTCTGACCTTTTTGCCAAAACACTAGCCGCATGCAAGGCTGCACCACTAGATATACCCACAAGCACTCCCTCAGTCTTTGCAAGATTTCTAGAAGCTGAGAAAGCATCTTCATTAGATACTGTAATAATTTCATCAAGAACCCCGGCATTAAGAACTTTGGGGATAAAACCGGCTCCTATGCCTTGTATTTTATGAGGGCCTTTTTGTCCCCCTGATATTACTGGTGAGTCTGATGGTTCAACAGCAACAATTTTTACGTTAGGCTTTTTATCCTTTAAAGCCTCACCAACACCTGTTATTGTTCCACCTGTACCAACACCTGCCACAAATATATCTACTTGACCGTCGGTATCGTTCCAGATTTCCTCGGCTGTTGTTTTCCTGTGAATATCAGGATTTGATGGGTTCTCAAATTGTTGGGGAATAAAAGAATTTGGTATTTCCTTTGAAAGCTCTTCTGCCTTTTTAATTGCTCCTGGCATTCCCTCAACACCTGGAGTTAATACCAGTTCTGCACCTAAAGCCTTCATGAGATTTTGTCTTTCAATGCTAAAAGTATCCGGCAATGTGATAATAAGTCTATAGTGGCGAGCCGCAGTTACAAAGGCTAATCCAATTCCTGTATTGCCACTTGTAGGCTCAATTATTACTGTATCTTTATTAATAAGGCCTTTTTCCTCTGCATCCTTAATCATGGCATAGGCTATTCTGTCTTTGACACTTCCAGCAGGATTAAAATATTCAAGCTTAGTATATATGTCAGCCACTAGTCCTTCTGATTTTTTATAATTAGATATTTCAAGTAATGGGGTATTCCCGATAAGCTC
>CAYMAE010000061.1:0-8152 GCA_964388375.1 uncultured Ruminiclostridium sp. | reverse complement strand
GTCATTCGGATGCGCTAGCTAGACTTCCATCATAAAATAGAATAAAATAAGCTACAATAGAGCTACAACCGAGGAGGTCTCCTATCGATGAAAGAAATTAACGTATCGGATATAATAAATGCTGTGGAATCGTTATGCATAGAAGCTAACTTGTACTTAAACAAGGATATTAAGGAGGCTCTAGAAAGAAATTCTAAAGTCGAGGAATCTGTTATTGGGTGCTCAGTTTTGGAAAGTCTAGTAAAAAATGCTGATATTGCAGCTAATGAGGGACTACCTATTTGCCAGGATACTGGAATGGCTGTATTATTTGTTGAATTGGGTCAAGAGGTACATATTATTGGAGGAAACCTTGAAGAGGCATTAAATGAAGGCGTTCGCCGTGGCTATCAAAAAGGCAGCTTAAGAAAATCAGTTGTAGAAGATCCCATAAGGCGGAAAAACACGGGCGATAATACTCCAGCTGTAATATATTATGATATTGTCCCAGGAGAAAAGCTAACAATACATATAACCCCTAAAGGCTTTGGTAGTGAAAATATGAGTGTAATCAAAATGCTAAAGCCCTCTGATGGGATTGAAGGCGTTAAAAAAACTGTGTTAGATGCTGTGAGTGTTGCTGGAGCTAATCCCTGCCCGCCAATTATTGTTGGGGTTGGTATTGGCGGAACAATGGATAAAGCGGCATTGATTGCAAAGAAGGCACTCATGCGTCCAATAAATGAAAGAAATCCTGATCCTTATTACAAGGCTCTTGAAGAGGAGTTACTAGAGAGTATTAATAAGCTGGGAATAGGCCCTGCAGGGCTTGGTGGGCGCATAACAGCATTAGGCATAAACATCGACACATATCCCACCCATATTGCAGGATTACCTGTGGCAGTTAATATTGGATGCCATGCTACAAGGCATAAAAGTGTGACGTTCCCTCTTAAAACGTTGTAGACAAAGGGGCGTACTTTTATGAAAAGTTTGAAATAATATAGCAAAGCTTTTTGTTTATATACTTATATTAATTGGAGCATAAAATGACTGAAAACTACGGAACACTTTATATTGTTGGAACACCTATCGGGAACCTTGAGGATATTACTTACAGGGCCGTAAGGATATTGTCTGAGGTTGATATAATTGCAGCTGAGGACACAAGACATTCGCTAAAGCTTTTAAATCACCTAGAGATTAAAAAGCCTCTTATAAGCTATCATGACAATAATCGCATATCCAGAGCAGAGGAACTAGTAGAGAAATTAAAAGAAGGCAATAATATTGCTCTTATCAGTGATGCGGGAATGCCGGCCATATCAGATCCCGGAGAGGAGCTTATAGCACTTGCTATCAAGGAAGATATAAAAATTACTGTAATTCCTGGATGCACAGCTTCAATTGCAGGCCTAATTATATCCGGACTAACTACACGACGTTTTGCTTTTGAGGGTTTCTTGCCTCAGAAGCATTCAGAACGGGTTAAGCATCTTGAATCAATAAAGTATGAGGAGCGGACCATCATCTTTTACGAAGGGCCACATAGGGTTAAGGATATGCTAAAGGATTGCCATTCAGGATTAGGCGATCGGCCCTGTTCGATAGCTAGGGAAATTAGCAAGATTCATGAACAAGTAATAAGAGGTAGCATTAGTGAGGTATTAGCTTATTTTGAGGAGAATGAACCCAGAGGTGAGTTTGTAATAATAATAGAGGGGTCGCAAGAAAAGGCTCCTGATACTCAGAAGCCTGACTTTACACTAATTTCAGTTGAAGAGCATGTTGAATATTATATTGAGCAGGGCTATGAGAAAATGGATGCAATGAAGCTTACCGCGAAAGATCGAGGGGTATCAAAACGCGATGTATATAGGCTTATAAATAGCTAAAGCTATTATTTACAGCGTGGTACTTATGTGTTTCAGTGGTTATGGGACTATAGGGTACAACTTCCGGGAATTGTCATAATCTTTGCATTGCCATCTTCCAAGAGCTCACTTAAGCGTTGGCTAAAAGCACTCGAAGAATTATCAGGGCTTTCACCTACAACAATGAGTTGAGCCTTGTAATGTTCTGCAAATTGGGAAATTGTTTCGGGGATTTTATTGGAGTTGAGTATAGTTAATTCAGCTCCATAGGATTTGGAAAGAGAAAAGAGGTATTCCAATGCCTCGCCATCTTTGGAGTTATCAACAAAATTCCATTTGTCTTTAGTAACATGTATAACATAAAGAGCCCCGTCTTCTTTTTTTAATTCAGCGGCCGCTCTTATAAGCCTTTCACAAGCTTTTTGCCGGGTTACGCAGACTAACACAGAGTCATAAGCGCTCAAATTAACCATCTCCGAAATAAATAATATTTTCATTAGCTATGATTAATATTATATCAGATAACCATTAAAAAGTCTTTATAGTAAAACCGAATATTTTGACAATTCAATGCTGAAACTGTATTATCAGTTGTAATACGGATATTTATTGAAAGTGAGATAAAACATGAAGATAAAGCACATTGTCTGGGATTGGAATGGAACCTTATTAAATGATGCAATAGCGAGTGCGAAGGCCGTTGATGATGTACTAAAAAAGAGAAATTTAGGTGAAGTTCCCTTGGAAGTATACCGGCAGAAGATTATGTTTCCGGTAGTTAACGTATATATTGAATCGGGGCTTGATTTTGAAAAGGAAAGCTTTCAGGATATTTGTGATGAATATTTAAATAATTATCTCAATGAGGCTGATAATATATCCTTGCATAATGATGCTGAATTTGTACTTAAAGAATTTCAAAAAAGAGGTCTTGTCCAGCATATAGTATCAGCTTCGGATAGTGGTGTTCTAAAAGATCAAATAAACTATTATGGCTTAAATAACTATTTTGACAATATATTAGGTCAAGAGAATAATCGGGCTGATAGTAAGGCTAATCTTGCAAAGAATCTACTTAAACAGGTTGATAGTAAAGCCGAAAATATGCTTTTTATAGGCGATACAATTCATGACTATGAAGTCGCTAATGAGGTTGGGATGGATTGTGTCTTAGTATCAAATGGGCATTGTAATGAGGAGCGGCTAAGAAATACAGGGGCTCCAGTTTATGAAAGCCTAACCTCTTTACTTAAGACTGTATCGATTGACTGAAGCTCTACCATATCTATAGAGTAATTAAACTAAAAATTATTTCCAAACATATATTCTCTTTTAAAAAGGTATGCTATAATTATAAAAGAACATATGTTTGGAGATGCTTTATGGAAATATTAGAAAAACTGAAAATACTTGCTGATTCAGCCAAATATGATGTATCTTGTTCGTCAAGTGGCAGTAATCGCAAAAACAAAAAGGGCCAGGTGGGGAATGCTGCCATTTCAGGAATTTGCCATAGCTGGGCAGATGACGGGCGATGCATTTCACTTCTAAAAGTACTTTTCTCCAACTGTTGTATATATGATTGCAAATATTGCGTAAACCGTGTGACTAACGATAACAAACGAGCAAGCTTTACCCCAGATGAGTTATGCAGGCTCGCCATAGAGTTTTACAGGCGAAATTATATCGAGGGGCTTTTTTTAAGCTCAGCGGTAGTAAAAAGTCCTGACTACACCATGGAGCTAATTGTTACTACATTAAAAAAGCTTCGCAATGAATATCATTTCAATGGCTATATCCATATCAAATCTATTCCTGGTGCAGATCTAAAGCTAATCCATCAAGCGGGTCTATTAGCTGATAGGATGAGTGTAAATATTGAGCTACCATCTGTTCAAGGGTTAAAACTTTTGGCACCACAGAAAAGCCACCAGTCAATAATTAAGCCTATGGCCTTTGTAAATGAACAAATCCAGGGTGCTAACGAGTTAACTATTTACCGTAAAAAGCAGCTTTTTGTTCCTGCAGGGCAGACTACCCAGCTTATAGTAGGAGCTACTCCCGATAGTGATTTAGCGATACTAAATCTTACCCAAGATCTATATAACAGATTTAAGCTAAAAAGGGTATATTATTCGGCATATGTACCAGTAAATGTGGACATAAATTTACCTGCGATAACTACAAGTCCACCTTTGCTCAGAGAGCACAGGATTTATCAGGCAGACTGGTTATTGAGATTTTACGGCTTCAATGCACAGGAGCTTTTGGATGAAAAGCATTCAAGCTTTGATATCGGGGTGGATCCAAAGTGTGACTGGGCACTTCGAAATCTTGATAAGTTCCCGGTTGAAATAAATAAAGCCCCCATGGAAATGCTATTAAGGGTGCCAGGTATAGGATATAAAATGGCACACAACATTGTAATGGCTAGAAGAGTAGCACCTTTATCATATGAGGATTTAAAAAAGATGCGGGTGGTCTTAAAAAGGGCTCGCTATTTTATAACATGTAAGGGCGTTTATTATGGGGGAGTTGATATTGACACAGAGGATCTTTATCCGATTCTGGCCGAAAAACCCCGTTCTAAGGTTATGTATGGCCAGGTATCAATGTTTAGTGCCTATTAGTCCAGTTGGTACAAGCATTGACGGGCCTTGTTTGCGGATAGATGTATATGTAGGGCTAAGGTGAAGAATGATGATTTATGTAACTGATGGCAGCTTTGAGGGGATTCTAACAGCCGTTTTTCAAGCATATGAGAATAAAGAGGAGCCAATTAGCATTGTCTCGAAGGATGTTTTTCAGATGCAGCTAGGTAGCGAGGTAAGGGAAATTAAAACTAATCCTGAAAAGTCTCTAAGGGTTTATAATGCTATAAATAACAAGGTTTCACAAGAGGCGCTTGAGATTTTATACAACGCTTGGCTAAGCGAACACAATGATGTAGGGATTGCAATTTATAGATATATAAAGCTAGGTTTGAAAATTGGCAATAGAGTTACTTCATACTTACAAAATCCAAATATTCTTATGCTTAATGACCTTTCCCAAAAGGTTAAAAAGGAGACTCATCTATTCTTAGGAATCCTGAGATTCAAAAAATTGAAAAATGGTATTTACTATTCCAAAATCGAGCCTGATAATAATATAACTATCCTTATAGCTGATCACTTTGCAAAGAGAATGGCTGACCAGCCTTGGATTATACATGATGCAAAACGTAATATATTTGCCCTATATAATACAAAACAGGTTGTTTTCGCTATGGAGCAAGAGATAAATATCTCAAGCGATATCTGTGATGATAGAAAATTTGAGACTCTTTGGAAGAATTATTTCCACGCTATTGCCATAGAAAGCAGAAAAAATTTACGTCTTCAAAAAAGCTTTATGCCCAGGCGATATTGGAAAAACATGCCTGAAAAACAGTTATAAATTGTTGCTTTTCTAATTACTTATTTGTAAGCATTAACGAGCATATAAATTATTATACAAGGTAATTTTCACATGAATTAACAATTACTACATGTTGAGTACTGTTGTGAAATGTGCTATACTAATACCAGTTAAAGAATCCTGAAATGTACGAGATGCCCAATTTTGAACCTGCTATATGTGACTTGGGAGCTCGATTGTTTCTACACGTAACATAGGCCACAAGCTAATTCCGTCAAATAGCATTAGCTATTTGCAACGGCGGTGGAAATTTGAAATGTAGAATAGGGCACCCACCTGGCGAAATGCCAGGTGTCAACTAAAGGCTAACGGCATTTTGGGTCGGGGCTGTTCGAAAGGACAGTCCTTTGATTTTGTTGTAGGAATTTTTCTGATATACCCACATTTACATATGCCGTTCATTATGTCATTATAGATTTCTCTTATTATCGGTAATCATTTTATTTATTTCTCGGACTATTATATCGGGATTGCTTATATGAATATGTGTTCCAGCGCCTGCTACTTCTTGAGATGTAGTTTCAGGGGTAAGATTAATCATGTCAGCGGAATACTCTTCGTAAACCCTTTCTAATTGGCGTGAAGAGTACTCGTTTATGCCAGATCTGACGAAATCGCGAATAAGAGGCTCACTAGCTGGATATAAGACCCTAATAGGAATTTTGGGAAATTCACCGGCCTCTTTGATGTTATCAAGTATTTCATTAATATTTGCAGTTTCGATTTTCATAGTGTCATAGTTTTCAACTTTGGAATAATGTTCAATAATATGTTTTAGATAGCGTTTATCAAGTTTATAGCCTTTATAAGGAGAGAGCATTCTATATAAGCCTTTAGACCCTTTGATAGGGTTTCTGTTTATTATTTCTAGAGGATTAGGGCACTCGTCAATATCCTTTATAGCATCAATAAAGTCTGAATACCTTAAGGGGAAGGGATTTGCAAAAATTAGTCCTGCCACTGTTTCTGGATATGCTTTAGCATAATACATGGCAAGTAAAATACCTGTATGATTAGCGACAAGAATTATCGGCTTGCGAATTTTTTTGAATTTCAATATTACATTCAATTCCTCAGCGGCTGTCTCAGCTGTATTGATTTGTAGTGCATCATCGGTCTGCGCATCATTAGCGGTTTGCATAGTGGGATTGTTATTACTTCGTCCGTAGCCAGTACGATCCCAAATAATCATGCGGTTTCTCAAACCAATTTCATTTTGGATTGGCCACCATTCAGCTTGGGAGCTTCCTATTGTGTTAATTACGACGACAGTCGCACCACTTTTCCCCTTTTCACGGTAGAAAAGCTTCAAGCCATTAGAATCGATATAATTTCCTTCAGAAGGTGGTTTTTTATACCACTTGTTGTTTTTTAAGCCACTAAGAAATATATATAGATATCCTAAAGCTACTATAAAAGCTATTGATAATAGAGCATAGATTATGAACTTCATATGTTGTTCCTCTTTAAAGTACTACTCATGTATAAATAATTATCCTTATCATATGCTAACATACTGTTTAGATGGCTTCAAGGATTTTATTATGGTCTTAAGATTTCTCTTATTGTGTTTTCCAAAAAGCCGATACGATCTTCTAGTGTACGAATATGCTCATGGAGGACGTCACTATCTTCCTCATCGTTACTGTTATTCTGCATTGCAAGAGTTTTTAAGTCAAAAGGAAATTCTAATCCATTGCCAAAGAGCATAGGGGTATAATCACATTTAAAATCCATATTTTTCTTATAGTTAGACTGATATTTGCATTTTAAAGGGATGTCTCTGCCTGATAAATCAATTTTTGATTCGTCAGCAACAGTTTTCAAATCTCGGCTTATTCTTGCAAAAAGAAAGGATGATTTTAATGAGCGTACAACATATGGTGTGTTTTTAACTAGAATGAGGTTATCACTTCCATGTCCGGAGGAAGTATTGTAGACTTCCAGACTTTTAGAAAATTTATTTAGTATGGGGTCAAATTTACATATGACACTACTGTCATTACCCTCATCTGATGAAGCAAGTATGTATAGAGGCCCGTCCTTTGCCATGACAGCCTGAAGCCCAAGTGAGGGACTAAATGGAAAAGGAGTAGTTACAGGCTTAGACGCTCTACCATCTGATATTTTTCTATGTACCATAAGATTGATACCTTGAACATCAGTTAAAAAGAAAAGGTGTATGTCTGTCTCGTCAGAACAAACAGCAAAGTTTTTACCCTCTCGTATTATTACTCCTTCCACTTCGGGCATCTCATTGCGCCGCCCACCTATTTTTTGATATGTTAAAAGCTGTTTTCGATTATGAGAAACCACATAAAAAGCATGAATAAAGCCATCTGCCTCAACTAATCGAACATTATATGGATAGGTTCCGATTATGCGGCTCTCTAATAATACAATAGGTTCTTTTTTTTCCTCACAAGCGTTCATATATAGGAGTCTTCCACCGTAGTCTACAAAACAGGTGCACATGTCGTCATTGGACTTAAGCAGAGCCGAGAAGTCAGGAATTGCATTATCAGACAATAAAAATGGAGGCCCCCACTTATCGTCACCATCAAGCATACTCATGAAAAGTCCATTCTTATACCATATACAAGTGGTGATTCCCATACTGTTCTTTAATATATGTCTAATATTTTCATTAGCGGGCACACAAAACAACCCCTTTAAATAGAATAAAATAGTTAGGCTTTATTAATTCATATTTATGTCCTAAACTTATTATTACTCTCTGTAACCAAATCATCTAAAAGGCATATTATGACAATGTGAAGGCAATTATTCTGAAATGGAGGACCGATAAAAATGGGCTGCAAAGAACAAGTGGTTCCAGG
>CAYMAE010000060.1:0-8295 GCA_964388375.1 uncultured Ruminiclostridium sp. | reverse complement strand
ATAGCTACCCAAATAATAGTGTAAGCGGCAAGCTTATGAATATACCTGTTGCGACAGGTATAATGCCGCAGGTAACCCATATGTTCCAATAGGCTTCTTTATGGGTTAAATTACACACACCTAATATTGAGACTATCGAACCATTGTATGGTAATGAGTCTAATCCACCAGAACCTATTGAAGAAAGCCTGTGAATAAACCCTAAATTATATCCTTGCTGTCCAAACATTAAAAATGTATCTTTTAGTGCTTCATAGGTTAACCCTAATCCTCCTGAAGAAGATCCTAGTATTCCTGCAAATGCATTAGAAGCAATAAATGCAATGATGTACGGATTTGCTTGAGAATTCATTGTCAGGTCAACGGCCCATTGAAAAAAAGCTGTTTGTCTTGATACAGAGCCTATGCCTACTACCATGGAGGTATTTATAATTATTGCAATTGCGCTTGTAGCACCTTTGTAAATTGATGATTTAAGCTTTTCCTTTGAAATAAATCTATAGAATAAGGCTAATGCAATAAGGTTGCCAATAACAAGAGCCGTAACTATGTGTAGCTTTGCTGCATTAAATAGTACCATTACAATTATAATAGGAATTAGACTTATGATAAAAGACGGTCTCTTAGTAGAACTGTCTGTTCTATTTATGTGGGAAGGCCATTCAAAATGAGCACCCTTTAATGTCGATTTCTTAGCTTGTCTATTCATATATAGCACTATTAAAATAGCCTGAATTATTGCTGTAGGAATCCCAATTTTGGCACCTGCCATTGAAGTAGTCCCAAGATTTGTCATCGGTATGATATTTGATATTTGAGGAGTCCCAGGGCCAGTCATTGCAAAGGTCCACATTCCTCCACAGACTATGCCTGGAATAAATTTTTGAGGTAGATTAGCCTGCTCAAAAAGAGCAAGCGCTATAGGATACATGACAAATATTATTACAAAGCTGTTTATTCCGCCATAACTAAGTATTGCTGCACCAATCAAGCATGCAGCCATTACATATTTAGCTCCGAACTTTTTCCCGATATATTCGCCTATGCTTGAAGCGGCGCCTGATACCTGATAGACATTCCCAAGTATTGCACCTAGCATAAAGATTAAAAAGTAGGAACTAAAAAACCCTGCCGCCCCTGGCATATAAACATTCAACACTGTATCTAATATAGGTAGCCCTGCAAACAAACAAAGCACGACCACAGCTATTGGTGCGCCAATTATTGTAGGTACTCTTGAGAATGTTAAATATGCAAGAAAGATTAGCGAGACTAAAGTCCCTATTCCTGCTACTAAGACCATTATAAACCCCCGATTATATATAAGTATATAACTCTATATCAACTTATCTCTCTATGATTCAATGTAATATATTATGCCACAATAGGCAATTGTTAATTAATAATCAGAAAAAGAAGCTGCAAGCGTGCTAAACGGCTTCTTATAACCATCATAATACCCCTTTCAAATAAACTATTAGATGAATAATATACCTAATTTAAATATAGCAAATGAATAAGGAAAGAACAAACCTTATACTAGCAAAATAAATCGATATATGTAGAATTATCTGTTTATAATACATGTGCAATTAATGAATAATTAGTATGTATTCTAAAACTTGATGTATACTTAACATTACAAGAATTTAACTTGTAATACCTTATTTAAATGATAAACTTAATGTACACATACTATCTCGTTAAATTTATTCAATAGAGTAGATAATTAGATAAATATATTAAATCGATAAAGGAACATAAATTATGAAATCACCATATGAACAAAATCTTGAAAAAACTCTTTTTGCAATGCTTAGCGATGAAGCGCTAGAAATAGCACGCTTTATATGCAATGATGAAGAAATCCATCAATGGCAAGAACTATCTAACTCTGTATCTATTAGACGTCTTGGTTTTAATGATCATGGACCTGTTCATATGCGCAAAGTTACAATTAATGCCATGAATATGTTTAATATTCTTACAGAAGAAGGTATACAGCCAAATATGGTAAAAGAAGATACCGGTTCTTATGAAGATAGCCGTATTGCGGTCTTGCTCGCGGCGTTTCTTCATGATATAGGTATGTCGATTGGTCGAGGCAATCATGAAATGAGCTCTTTTATTTTATCTGAGAGAATTATTGACCGCGTTCTTAAAACTATTTTGCCCGAACAACTATTGCGCCAGACAGCAATAAAAAGTGTTGCCCTAGAGGGAATTTTAGGACATATGACTTATCATGCCATTTCATCATTAGAAGCTGGAATTATACTAGTTGCAGATGGATGTGACATGGAAAAAGGGCGTTCACGAATTCCAATGCTAATAAACCATGAGTCTCGTGTTGGTGATATACATAAGTATTCTGCCTCCTCTGTCGAATCAGTTACTATCACCAAAGGCACAGAAAAACCTATAAAAATATCTATTGTTATGACTGCATCGGTCGGATTTTTTCAGGTTGAAGAAATTCTTATAGGTAAAATTATGGCAAGTACTATTAAACCGTATATCGAATTATATGCAAATGTTATTGACCGTGATGTAAAACGATATTTATGATGTAATATTTACTCATAGAATCTGTGTTCAAATAGAATTACTCTTTGTATTATTGCATTGTTAACCTAAGTTTATATTTGGTTGACAATGCTTTTTTATTGTTGTATATTATTGATAGTTTTTATCACCATGACACTTAAATATCATATTGTTATTGTTTTTGTGTGTTGTGAAAACTCATAGCAAATATAGCTTGCACTAATATATACAACGAGGTGAACAACTTATTATGAAAGATAAATCCAAAATATATCAGATGGCAATAATTGGGGTAATGACAGCAGTAATATGCATCCTTGGCCCTCTATCTATTCCCATTGGCCTAATTCCCATTTCTTTAACAAACTTTGCTATACTTTTAGTCCTTTATGTTCTTGGTATGAAAAAAGGAACATTGAGCTGCATATTATATTTACTCATAGGATTAATAGGACTACCCGTATTTTCAGGATTCTCAAGTGGCCCTGGCAAGCTACTTGGCCCTACTGGTGGATTCTTAATTGGATATATATTTATGACACTGATTTCTGGGTTTTTTATAGATAGGTTCATGGATAAATGGTATCTATGTTTTATAGGGATGATTTTAGGTACTTCTGTATTATATGCATTTGGAACCACTTGGCTAGCTTATCAAGCTAATATGACTGCTAAAGCTGCTCTTGTTGCAGCTGTACTTCCTTTCATTGCTTGGGATGTAACTAAAATTGCAATTGTGTCCGTATTTGGTCCTCAAATTCGTAAAAGACTTATTAACTCAAGCTCTACTAGAGTTAATAAGAAGCGTTGATCACACCAAACTTAATTCTTATAATTTGGTGTGATCAAAAGACCATCCCATTATTCTAAATCACCTTCTGTACATCATATACCGAGTTAAGAACTAACCAGTTTTGTGGGAAGTATTGATTGATTGTCCAATAGCTTAGCCCACCAAGTCGATATTCATTTGCTAGAGTTAGCTTAGCTAATATGCTTCGCGCATCTTCAAACCATACCTCATGTGCCCTGCCATTTTCATCATAATAGTTGAAAAATGGGGCTTGAGCTATAGGATCATAATTTATATATGCTCCTACATTATATGCCAAGTTTACAGCATTTACATTTGAGATGGTTTGAGCTGCTGTTCCTTCTACAAAAGGCAAAGTCCAATTATATCCGTAATTTGGTATGCCCATAAATATCTTTTCTCGTGGTATTTCTGTCACTGCATAATCAAGAACTCTTCGTATCTCATTAATAGGTGCTACAGCCATAGGTGGGCTATATGTGTAACCCCACTCATATGTCATGATTATTACATGATCCATCAATTCTCCATGAACTGCATAATCATGGGCTTCATAGAGTGTTCCCTCCTGATCAGCAGAGATTTTAGGAGCAAGTGCACTAACCAATATGTAACCCATAGGCCGCAATCTGGCAACTATTCTCCTTAAGAAGTTGTTGTAATTTTCTCTGTCACTAGGATAAACGTATTCAAAATCAATTCCAAGTCCATAGTAGTTCTTTTCTCGCATAATATTTATAATATTATTTATTAGTGTATCCTGAATTGACTGACTTCCAAGTATAATACTTGCTAAATCACTGTCAAAGCCACCCTCGTCCCCTATGTTTGTTATTACCATGATAGGTGCCACGCTTGAGGACCTTGCTGCTTGTATAAGTGGTAAATCCTGAATACTATCCAAGCTTCCATCTTGATTAACGGAATAGCTGAATATGCTTAAGTATGTAAGATTGGGTAGCGTTTTCCTTAGTGTCTCCATATTAATATTTGGGAAAGCATAGCCGTTTACTTGAATTGGGCCAAAGTTAATATTTCTAGGCGGTATTGTTATTTGTTGCCCAACAAAAACCCTCGAAGGATCTGTTATCTGAGGATTTGCAGCAATTATTTCACTTATTGGTACTTGATATTCTAAGGCTATAATATAAAGCGATTCGCCCGGCCGTACAACATGCTCTCTATTGCCATGAAGAATAACTAAAGTCTGCCCTGGAACTAATTGAGAAGGATTTTGAAGCTCATTATCCTCAACTATTTTCTGCCATGATACACCGTATAAAGTTGCAATTGAATAAATGCTTTCACCGGGTTTTACAACATGAATGTCCATTGGTTTCGCCCTCCAAACTCATCATAAGAAATTATTGATTACAACTAGTAATTAATCTCTTTTAATTTAAGATATGCAGAATATTACAGATTTGTTTGTAGAGCTTCTATGTAGTTTTGATGATTGATTATGGATTTTCATGCTTAAATGGTGTAAACTTGATTATTAAGAGGAGGATATTATTATGAAATTAAAAATTGAATTGACTAAAAATCCGAAGAATAAGCCTGATATTGATAAATTAGGTTTTGGTAATTTCTTTTCGGACCATATGTTTATTATGGATTATTCAGGAGATAAAGGATGGCATGATCCTAGAATCGTCCCTTATGACTCTATAAGCTATGAGCCTGCAATCATGGTCTTTCATTATGGCCAAGCTATTTTCGAGGGATTAAAGGCATATAAAACTAAGGGTGAAGTGGTCTTATTTAGACCTGATGAGAATTTTAAGCGTTTTAATAATTCTTGTGATTCTTTATGTATTCCTAAAATAGACGAACAATTTGCTATAGATTCATTAAAGAAGCTAATCGACATTGATAGAGACTGGGTTCCAGATGCTCCTGGTACATCACTTTACATTCGTCCATTTATTATAGCAACTGAACCACATTTAGGCGTACATCCATCAACAAATTATCAATTTATTATTATTACTGGTCCTGTTGGAGCTTATTATAAGGAAGGTCTTAATCCTGTTAAGATATTTGTTGAGCAAAATTATGTACGAGCAGTAAAAGGCGGATTGGGAGAAGCAAAAGCCAGTGCCAACTACGCTGCTAGTCTAAAGGCTCAACAAGAGGCTGCTCAAAAAGGCTATACACAGGTTTTATGGCTTGATGGTGTTGAAAGAAAATACATTGAAGAAGTTGGAACAATGAATGTTTTCTTTGTGCTCGGTAACGAAGTTGTTACACCTGCTCTCAACGGTAGCATCCTTCCTGGTATTACTAGGAAATCATGCCTTGAGCTACTTCGCTCATGGGGTCTTAACGTTTCTGAAAGAAAAATTTCTATTCAAGAAATTTATGATGCTCATGAAAATGGCCAGCTTAAGGAAGCATTTGGAACTGGTACAGCAGCAGTTATTTCACCTATCGGTGAACTTTGTTGGGATGATAAATGTATAACTCTTAGTGACGGACAAATTGGTGAGATATCCCAAACCCTTTACGATAACATCACAGGTATCCAATACACTGATGTTGCCGACCCGTTTGGCTGGGTTGTTAAAGTGTAATTAAGAATAAGATATTTCATTTTTTAAAAGACGGATGGACTGAATAGTCCATCCGTCTTTATTCAAATTTATCATTTATTTAAAATTAAAATGCTTATCTTACAAACAAATATAAAATTGTACTTGAAATCGTCTAATATTCATAATATAATGTAATTCGTCGTTGCGGATTGGTGTAACGGTAGCACGACTGACTCTGGCTCAGTTTGTTAGGGTTCAAATCCTTAATCCGCAGCCAAATCCATAGCCGGTTCTGCCAGAGAACCGGCGTTTTTTATTTCTAGGAGATTTTTTATTCCCGTTTAAAATTATTCATTTACAAAATTTATACATCCCAGAACTATGAGCATGACAAATAGCTATGGCTAATGCATCGGCAGCATCATCGGGCTTTGGAATTTTTTCAAGATTAAGTAGTATCTTAACCATCTGCTGAACTTGATCCTTCTTTGCTCGACCATATCCCACCACCGCTTGCTTTACTTGAAGAGGAGTATACTCATAAACTTCAATACCAGCTTTAGCTGCAGTTAGTAGTGCTACTCCCCTACCATGACCTACCTTAATAGCAGTCTTTACATTGGTATTGAAGAACAATTCCTCAACTGCCATAACCTCAGGCTTATATTTTTCAATTAGCTCTTCTAATCCATTGTATAGTGTTAATAGCCTATTAGATAGCTCAAGACCAGCCGCTGTTGTTACAACACCTACATCAACTATTGAAAACTTATTGCCTGTATAATCTAGTATTCCAAAACCTGTTATTGCAAACCCAGGGTCTATACCTATTATCCTCATTAATATTCTATGCGTCATCTAGAACAAATCATATTTTAAGAATTGGCCTAGACTATGCATCTCCTTTGTTTTTATGATATTTTTCAAACAGTATCTATACTTTATATCTTCTTAACATATTTTTCTAACTCAATTTATCTTTAAGTCTCAAACTGGTTAAAATTATAATATAGCTTTAAACTTTTACCTCTTTAAGTAATTTAGTATATAATAATAATTGATTATACAAAGTATTGCATAATTATGCACTTTGATGTATGATTATAACGAAATTTTTAATTTCGGTAACGAATAAGGTCGTTAAAAAAATACTATAATCTAATTTTAACACAGATTGGAGAGATTGATAATGAGTAAGGAAAAAATCGTTCTAGCATATTCAGGTGGTCTTGATACATCAATAATTATTCCTTGGCTAAAGGAAAACTATGATGCTGAAGTTATAGCTATGGCTGCTGATGTTGGTCAGGGCGAAGAATTAGACCCGTTAAATGAAAAAGCTATAAAAACTGGTGCTAGCAAAATATATATAGAAGATTTAACAGAAGAATTTGTAACTGACTATGTCTTCCCTACTATAAAAGCTGGAGCAGTTTATGAGGGAAAATACTTACTTGGAACCTCTTTTGCTAGGCCAATCATTGCAAAGCGCTTAGTTGAAATTGCTGAAAAAGAAGGCGCGACAGCTATTGCTCATGGTTCTACTGGAAAAGGAAATGACCAAGTTCGTTTTGAACTTACAATAAAGGCACTTGCCCCCCATCTTAAGATTATTGCTCCATGGAGAATTTGGGATATTCGCTCAAGAGAAGATGCTATAGACTATGCTAACGAAAGAGATATTCCTATTCCTGTTAGCAAGAGTTCAAATTACAGCCGTGATAAAAACATCTGGCACCTAAGCCACGAGGGATCTGAACTTGAAAATCCTGCTAATGAGCCTATTTATGATAGACTTCTACAATTATCAGTGACTCCTGAGAAAGCACCAGATACACCTACTTATATAGATATCGAGTTTGAACAAGGAGTTCCTGTAAAGATTAATGGTCAAAAAATGGCTCCTGTCGAGTTATTAACATATCTTAATAAAGTTGGCGGAGAAAACGGTATCGGTATTATTGATATAGTTGAAAACAGACTTGTTGGCATGAAGTCCAGAGGCGTTTACGAAACCCCTGGTGGAACTATTCTTTATGCTGCCCATCAAGAGCTTGAAAATCTTACTCTTGATCGAGATACTTCCCACTATAAATCGCTTGTATCTCAACGTTTTGCTGAGCTTGTATACTATGGTCAATGGTTTACACCGCTTCGCGAAGCTCTTTCAGCCTTTGTTGACTCTACACAAACGTATGTAACAGGTAATGTTAAGCTAAAGCTTTATAAAGGAAATATCACTCCGGCAGGCACAACATCCCCCTACTCACTATTTAGCGAGGAATTATGTACTTTTGGTGAGGATGATGTATATGACCAGAAGGATGCCGAAGGCTTTATCAATTTATTTGGCCTACCACTGAAGGTTCAGGCAAATATGAAAAAGCTTAATAATAT
>CAYMAE010000059.1:0-8307 GCA_964388375.1 uncultured Ruminiclostridium sp. | reverse complement strand
ATGAAATTTACCTTCGCATATCTCAACCCGTGCAATTACTGGGTCAGTACTAGAAACAAATTCTAGGGTTGCAGGTAAGGTCACATAGCTCTCTCCTATGTCTACACCGTCCCTAAAAGCTTTTATAGCCTCTTTACCAGGGTGAGTATCTAGCACTGCCTCATAAAGCTTCTTTACCTTCTTTTTAGGCGAAAGAAGGTTGTGCGCAAAGATTCCATCATTTGTAATTATCAACAGACCATCTGTGTTTCTATCTAGTCTTCCCACTGGGAAAACATCCCTCCGCCTAAGTTCAAGTGGAAACAGGTCTAACACAGTTTCTAAGGTTTCATCCTTGGTAGCCGTAATAAGGCCCTTTGGTTTGTTTAGCATATAATAGACATGTTTCTGGTATGCAATTTGTTTTCCATCAACCTCTACTATATCAATCCCTGTATTTACATGAGCCCCAGGGTTTTTAGCTAAAATATTGTTTACCTTAACCTTCCCCTTTTTTATAATATCCTTGATATCGCTTCGGGTAGCTATGCCCTGATCGCGCAAATATTTATCCAAACGCAGCTTAGCCATTACATCCTCCTCAAGCTTTCAGGCCTCATTTATTATAAAATGAACTCACTTGATAAAAATCATTTTCAATAAGAAGATTAGCCCGGCTGGATGTTTTATCATCTGCCTTAAGTGAGTTAGTAAGAAAACCAGGGTTCTTAATTAAGAATTCTTTCATCGAGCTCTCAGAATCATTTATATACCGTTTTACAAGGTCGAGCTGCGCATCATCAATATATGCACTATCCCTTGCATTTTCAAACACCTTCGAATCAATGTCAACTAGTGCATGGGATTCTATACCCAACCTTGTCAAGACATCTTTACCCCCCTGAAGCCTATCAACTACTACAAGGCTCCACTTAATTAAGCCATTTATAGCATTTATAGCAGGATTCCATGCCCTTTCATAGCTAGAAGCTGTAGTAATGAGGTCAGCAATGTGAAGAACTGAAGCCCCATTTAAATCTTCTGCGTATTTTGATTCACCATTATTGTATATTACTGCTGCTTCGTCCTTAAAAAGAGTAATATGTGGCTTTTCTAATAGGTCGGCAACCATAAATGAGAAAAACCAATCTCGTCTTTCTCCGCCTGATATATATTCGATTTCATCGACATTACTATTCTCTTTTATATATGCAATAAGGGTATCAATAGTATCCTTAAAGATATTGCTTTCAAGATAGTTTTCCTTTGTTAAGCCATGAATTTCTTTTGAACATAATAGTTTATGATTTTTTAGCTCATCAATAGATTTTAGAAGGTCATTCGCTCTTTTTTCGCTACCATAAAGGAAATGAGTATTTATATAATACGGTCCTATTCGGCCTGAGGTATACCAAAACGGCTTATCCATCGGGCAAACCCTTATGGCTTTTGTGCTAAACAAACACCCTAATAATTCTTGATTCATAATTTTTCCCTCCGTATATCAATTATACAATCAGCCCACCAATCAGCTCAGTTACAGAGTTGATGTGATGCTCTTTCATATAAGCTTCAATGCCTTCTACTGTATTAACCCATGCCATGGGATCAACAAATCCGGCTGTGCCTACCATAACTGCAGTCGCTCCTGCTAACAAGAATTCTACAGCATCTGTGCCGTTTGAAATCCCACCCATCCCGATAATCGGTATACTTACGGCTTTTGAAACTTCATAAACCATGCGCAACGCAATAGGCTTTATTGCAGGGCCAGATAGACCTCCCGTTATGTTTCCAAGTATAGGCCTTCTGGTTTTTGCATCAATTGCCATCCCCAAAACTGTGTTAATTAATGAAACAGCATCTGCACCAGCATCTTGCGCAGCCTTCGCTATTTCTGATATATCAGTAACATTGGGAGTAAGTTTTACAATGAGTGGTTTTTTTGCAAATCTTTTTACCTTTGAAACAACGGTGTTTACGCCGTGTGCAGAGCTCCCAAATACCATACAACCCTCTTTTACATTGGGACAGGATAGATTTAGCTCAATTGCATCTATATCAGCATCAGAAAGTATTTCTACTATGCTCTCATATTCTTCCAATGTGTTTCCTGACGCATTAGCTATTATAGCAGTATCAAAGTTCCTTAAAAAGGGGATCTCCTTTTCTATAAACGTTTGTACTCCAGGGTTTTGAAGGCCTACACTATTTAAGATACCCATGGGTGTCTCGGCTATCCTTGGAGGCGGATTGCCCTTTCTAGGTTTCAAAGTTAATCCCTTTACCGATATTCCTCCAAGAGTACTTAAGTCAAAATACCTGCTATATTCCCTACCAAAAGCAAAGGTTCCCGATGCTGCAATGACAGGATTTTTCAGCTCTAGACCTGCTATGTTTACTTTTAAATTAGTATCGTTATTCATAATTTTTGTTACTCCAAAATAGTATAAATTATTAATCGAAAATTATATCACTGCCGTTGAATACAGGACCTTTTTTGCAAACTTGCACATAGTCCCAATCATCATTTTTCTTTTCTTTGCACACACATGTGAGGCAAGCACCAATTCCGCATGCCATGCGCTGTTCTAAAGACACCTGGCTAGGGATATCGTAGCTTTTTAATAGTTCAACTCCAACCTTCATCATTATGGTCGGTCCACAGAAAAACACCATTTGAGCGGGATCTTTTTCTATTTCTTCTTTTAGAGCATCTGTCACAAAGCATTTTTTTCCATAGGTCCCGTCGTCAGTTGCGATAATAAGCTCATCACAATTATTTTTAAAGCTTTCCTCTAATATTACACGATTCTTTGACCTAAAGCCTAATATTGCTCTTTTGTTTTCTGCTGGATGGTCCTTAAGTAGTTGTAGCAGCGGAAATATACCTATTCCTCCGCCTACTACTATTATTTTCTTATGCTTTGGATATAAAGAAAAGCCTTGCCCTAACGGACCCATCACATCTATGCTATCACCCTTATTAAATTCTGAAAGCATTTTAGTTCCCTTGCCCCTTATTTGAAAAGCGATATCAATGGTTCCTTCTTCTCTATCGACCGAACAAATACTAAAAGGCCTACGCAAAAAAGCGGTGGTTTCCTCACCGCATTTTATATTAACAATTTGTCCGGCTCTAGCTTTTTTTGCTACCATATCTGATTTAATAGTAAAGATAAATGTATCTTTATTAAGCTTGTTTTTCTTTACTATTTCATAAACTGTGTCCATCAAAACCTCCTAATACCACTAACCTAACTCTTTTTTAAATTTTCAATTATTTCATCAAATTCTTTATTACTAATTTTTATAAAGCTCACAACATTATGAACACATAGCTCACGCATTGCTTCTTTAATTATTTCTTCATCTAGACTTGTATCTCCAAAATTTTGCTCTCTGTACTTTTTAATAAGCGGTGCTAAAACATGGCCTTTTCCGTAGTCAAACACCTCTTTAATGGTGGTAGTTTCTGAATAAACAAAGGGGGGGTTCTCAGTGTTCAAAACTACAGATGCTTCACAGCAAATATTCCTACTACTGTTTCCAACAAGAATTTTATACTCTCCAGGCTCTACATACCAATCATTAATATCAACATTATAATACGCAAAGCTATTATAATCTAATTTGAAATGAACCTCCCGCTCTTCTCCAGCCATGAGATAAACCTTCTCAAATCCTTTAAGCTCCTTCTCAGGACGAATTTTTAATAGATCATTAAAAGGAGAGATATAAAGCTGAACGACCTCTGCGCCTGCAATAATTCCAATGTTCTTAACTTTAACACTTACATGGATGCTACCTTTACCATCAAATACTTGGTTTGAAACTTTAGCATCTCCAATATTAAACTTTGTATATGAAAGCCCATGACCAAATGGATAGAGCACCTCCATCTTTCTACTGTCATAGTAACGATATCCTACATATACACCCTCACTATAATATGCTTTTTTCCCATCTCCGGGATAGTTTAAGTAGCATGGAGTATCTTCTAGTCTATAAGGAGATGTCTCAGAGAGCTTTCCACTAGGATTAACATCCCCGAAAATTATGTCAACTGTTGCACCTCCAACAGCTTGGCCACCTAAGTACATATCTAGTATTGCCGCTACTTTGTCCTTCCACGGCATAGTTACAGGGCTACCTTTATGAAGTACCACAACTGTATTTGGCTGGACGCCTGCAACGGCTTCTATAAGCTCATTTTGACAATCGGGCATATCCATATGATCCCTGTCATAGCTTTCTGATTCAAAGCTATCAGGAAGTCCAACAAATAAAACAGCAACATCTCCCGCTTTTGCAGCTTCAACAGCATCTTTTAACAAAGCTTCATTGCGGGTTATTCCATCATCCTCTATTCCAGGCTTATGCGTAATAGACAAATTAGCGTCTTTTTTATCTGCAGCTGACATATCCTTGGCTGCCTCAATAGCAGAAGTTACTTTAAAGGAATCTACATGACTTGAGCCGCCTCCCTGGTATCTTGGGTTCTTTGCAAATGGTCCTATAAAAACAATCTCACCATTCATTTTTAGCGGAAGTATGTCATTATTATTTTTTAAAAGAACCCCACATTCTCCAGCAACCTTACGACTGAATGAATCGTGCTGTTCTTTGTCGTATGACTTTATTTCTGGCTGCTCATTAAGTCCAAGCTCAATCCATTCAAGGAGGTTTCTAACAGTCTTATTAAGAATTTCAATGTCAAGCTCGCCATTTTTTACGGCTTCAACAATCCTATTGTCGTTATATCCAGAACTAGATGGCATTTCAAGCTCTAGGCCAGCTTTTAGTGCCTCGACCCTATCGTTCATTGCCCCCCAGTCGGTCATTATTATGCCTTCATATCCCCATTCTCCGCGAGGGATATCAGTCAATAATTTCTTATTCTCCGAGCAGTATGTTCCGTTGATTTTATTGTACGCACACATAAGTGTCCATGGCTTTGATTTCTTTATTGTTATTTCAAAGGCTTTAAGGTATATCTCTCTTAATGTTCTCTCATCGACAATAGAATCTACACTCATGCGTTTATATTCCTGACTATTGGCCGCATAATGCTTAACACTAACGCCTACATTTTTGCTCTGAACCCCATTTACATAGCTTGCTGAAAGCTCACCAGCTAAGTATGGATCCTCGGACATATATTCAAAATTTCGTCCACATAGGGGACTTCTTTTAATATTTATTGCCGGTCCAAGCAATGTGTGGATATTCTCAGCTCTGGCTTCTTCACCAAGATATTCACCCACTTCTTGTATAAGTGAGCGGTCAAAACTACATGAAAGAGCAGAGCCCGCAGGAAAGCACACAGCCTTAATACTCCTATGTAGGTTAGGATGAAATTCTGAGTCGATTTGTTTTCTTAGTCCATGTGGACCATCGCTAACCATGATTGTGGGAATACCAAGTCTTTCAATGGCCTTAGTATGCCAAAAATCAGCACCAGAGCATAGCCCTGCCTTTTCTTCAACCGTAAGGTTTTCAATTAAATAATCGATATCCAGTTTCATTTAGCCCCTCCTCGTATAAGAATAATTATTAACAAAATTTTGTTCAGATATTTATTGATTGACACATCTTAGCTGATATAATCGTCATAATTATAAATTATACCAATCTTTTAAGATTAGGGAAACTAGAAGCTTTCCTATAATTTTAATAACCAATATGGGTTTCTTGCCTTAATAGTGACAAAATTGAATCTATGCTCTTTTCTTTTATATCAAAAAAGATCTCTTGCTCTGAAATATCGCTTAAAAAATGAGCATCGGAGGACTTAATAAATTCATACCCTTTTAACTCTTCATGCTCTTGAAGGAATAAGTCGAGGTTACAGTTTTTCGAACATTCGAGATATTTAAAGTCATAATCGGTAGGAATTGCACCCAGAGTATTTAGCATACTATACGATTGACGGTTAACATGAGCAGGTATAACAACTCCACCAAGCTCCTTTACACTCATTATGGCAGTTTCGACATCCAATTTACACGCACCTGATAGCATTCTTCTCTCTCTACCTATCTCATTATCATAAGAATCCATAAGTATTTGAGCTCCAAAAATATCTTCACGATTATCAATTGGATTCAAGCTTTTATATACATAGTTCTGAAAAGAGAGAGTCGACTCAAAAGAAGGGAAAAGACAAACCAGGTGAATCTCCTCAGCAGTACACAGCTCCATACCAGGCACCACTAAAAGGCCTTCCCGTTTACCAACCTGCATAACAGCCTCTATATTCCGTGCTGAATTATGGTCTGTTACCGCTATAACATCAAGACCCTTTATAAGAGCCATATTAACGATGTTATTCGGCGTCATATCGTCCTCAGCACAACCAGAAAGGCAAGAATGAATGTGTAAATCAACCCAAATTCTCATTATAATCCCTTTATAATATTTGTAATTTCATAGCAAAGCTTTGCGGCTGAAATTGTGCTTGATAGGATAGCCACACCTTTTTCCTTCGCTCTAATTAAAGTTTGCTCATCTACCTTTATGTCTTCAGGAATTATTACACATGCGCAATCAGCGAGAGAAGCCACCGCAATTACATTGAGATTTGTGTGAACTGTAATCCATACATCCCCTTGATTTAGTTTAGCCATTGCGTGGCTTAATAAATCACATGTATAAACTCCTGTTACCTGCCTTTCCAAGGCCGAGGAATCTTGGGCCAATATTTTATATCCAAGTTTTTGTGATAATTCATGTACTTTCATATTCTTTACACCTATATTATTCTATTTGATGGAGTTGATTGGCTATACTATTTAACCGTTCTCTTAGTTTAATGATACAGTCTGTTTCCTTTGCGCTGCCCCTAACAATATCCTCTGCAAGAGCTCTACAACTCGGAGCGCCACAGGCACCACAATCAAGGTCATATAGCCCATTTGTAATCTCATCAATCTTTTGCATTTTTTCGAGAGCTTTACCCATATCATCATCAAGTTTCAATATTGGACTATATTCAACAGTTGACTTCCAAACATATTCTTCAATATTATCGCTTTTATCTATGATATTACTATGAGCGTCATTATCCTTTATTTGCTCTATCTCATTTTTTAGATTTTCTTTTGCGATAAATGGGTTCTCAACTGTCAAAGGTCCTCCTAAACAACCTTCGGGACAGGCAAGAGCCTCAATAAAGTCAATATCATCTAAGCCACCTTGTATTGCCTGTTCTAAGATATCATTTACATTATCAATACCATGAACTGCAATTCGTCTACCTTCTTTAATAGCTGAACTTTCGCCTCCAGTTCCTGCCCAAGAAACTCCGATTGCACTTGACAGTGAAAATGGCGCCGAGGTTATCTTATCTTCCTTTTTCATGATTTCGAGCAAGGGTAAATAAATATCTTTAATAGCGAGGACCGCATCAACATTAGATTTTTGACTTTCATAGGGCGCCTTTACGCTAGTAACCTTAGCTGCACAAGGAGAGATAAAGAAAACTCCCATTTCTTCATAAGGTATTCCAAACTTCTCATGCACCTCTTGTCTTGAAAGGGTTGCTGCAATTTCCATAGGTGATTCAATCTTAAGAAGGTTGTCTATCAAATTCGGAAAACGAATCTGAATAAATCTTACAACAGCAGGACATGCAGAAGAAATAGCAGGCTTTTTTATATCTTCATTTTTCATATACTTGTCAGATATATTAGTTACAATCTCAGCAGCCCTGGCTACCTCAAAAACATAATCAAAACCGAACTGTTTTAAAGCAAGCACAATCCGCTCCCTAGAATACTCCGGCCCATATTGGCCATATAAAGCGGGTGCAGGAATCGCAATTTTATATTTATAATCTTTAATTGTATCTAAGGAATCTGTTAAAGCTTTTTTAGCGTGATAAGGACAAATTCGAATACAAACACCGCAGTCGATACACCGTTCTTTAATTATGACAGCTTTTCTATTGCGTACCCTAATTGCTTCTGTAGGACAATATTTTATGCAATTGGTACAGCCCTTACACATATTAGTGTTAAGCGTAACTGAATGGAAATATTCTTTATTCATCTAAAGGTCCCTCACAATAAATTTGACTTTACTCCATAAATCTTTTGGTCTACTGCTTAAAAAAGACCGTAATACTAACTGTAGTACCTTTATCGATTTCCGTATCTATCTTTAATTCATCAGCATGTTTCTTAATATTTGAAAGTCCCATCCCAGCCCCAAATCCCATTTCCCTAATACTATCTGGTGCTGTGGAATACCCCTCTTGCATTGCTAATTCTAAATCAGCGATACCAGGGCCTTGGTCGGAAATTCGTATACATATTTTGTTCGAAT
>CAYMAE010000058.1:0-9112 GCA_964388375.1 uncultured Ruminiclostridium sp. | reverse complement strand
TGCTTTTTTTAGGATTCTGCTTTGTGTTGTTTTATCTTCACGAATGTTAACGATACTCGCCAAAACTTTTACATTTGTTTGAGGCTGTGCGGGAGCAATACTTGGTTCTTTGGTGTTTTGGTTTTCAGGTAGGAAGGTCGTCTGAGCAGGTTTTTCTGTGTTTTCATGAGATTCCTCTTCTCCTATTTCTGTCTTTATAGCCGAAGAACCCCCAACATCGTTGTTACTATTTCTCTGGCATCCACTCACAAGAATCGAAAGTACCAAAACATGGATTAGAATATAATAAAACGCTCTTCTCACTTTAAAACACCCCCGCTAATAGATATGTTTTTCCTTATTATACCATGATTGATATGGACGTAGTCAATTGTTGCTCGCCAAATATTTTTGGTGCTTATATGAAAATTTAGCTTTCTTGATCATTTATATAAGGCTCTATTTTTAATATTAAGAACTTATGTTTTTTAATGGTATGTAATACCTCGGCATTATTTATTTCTATCTTACTCTTACCGCCTCCCCAGAAGTCCTTTCTTTTGTCTTCGTTATCCATAATGTTCTGCACATACTTTTCATATATGCTGTTTAAATAAAGCTTATCGCGTAACCGCAGCCAACCTGACAGATAGTGAGCGAGATATTATAAAAGCACAGACCGAGGTTTTGTTAGAGAGAGCAGTTTTTGAAGAATAAGAAATAAAAATAAAAAAATTAGGACTTGTAAAGAGCTGGCTTTACTACACCATTCAGCCGATCAACTGAAGAGTATCTTAAAACAAGTAGAAGATATTTAATTTTGGTGCAAATAATGGGTGTGGGTTTTAAATTTTCCCAAGTTTCTTTATCCGCACGAATCTTGCGATTTAAAGCCCAAACAGCCTGATAAATCTTTGCCAGAAGGTAAGCTTAGGTTCGGGTTCAGGGATAACCTCCACTACCTCTGGTATGGAGATCCCCTCGATTTGCATTACAAACTGTACAGCCGAAACCTCGCCGTTCTTTTCTGACACAAAGGATTTTGCTGGAGCATTGCCACCCATCATTTTATCAATCTCTTCCTTAACAACATCAATGATTTTGGAGTCAAGTGATCCAGTTTCCCTGCGCAGCTCACCTGTACCATCCTTCAGCTCAGATACTCCATCAAACAAATCATTTGTGCCGTCTTTTAGCCCTCCTACGCCATCAATTAGCTCTATTACACCATCGTTTAACTCAATGGCACCGTCATTCATCTTAATTACTCCATCATGAAGCTCAACAATTCCATCAAATAGCTCTATAACGCCATCCCGGAGCTCAATCATGCCGTCCTTAAACTCCACTACGCCATTTTTAAGCTCAATGACACCATCAAGTAGCCCCACGGTGCCTTCTTTTAGCTCATTGGCTCCATCCACCAGCTTGTGGGATTCCTTATAGAACTGTGCCATTCCGCTTTGATAATCTGACAGGCCATCCTGGTATTTTACAAGTCCATCATGAAATTTGCTTACCCCTGCAGAATAGCTTCCTACACCAGTGCTTATCCCATTTACACCCGACACATACTGATTAAGACCTGTAAGGAGCTGATCGTAGCCCTTAAGGATCTCTAATAATCCATATAGCTGTTTTGCCGGCTCAGTATCATCCATGTTTATTATGGCTTCATCCACTATAGCTCGTATGCTAGTCATTTGTTCTGAAAGAACAGCTTCAACCTTTGCAATTAATTCATTCTCCATAATTGAAAGCTGAGCGTTAACAGCCAACCCAATCTGAATTTTTATTTCATTTGCCTCAGGCAATAGGTTATACTGCTCTATAGTCATTCCATATTGCGCAAGGATCGCCTCTAAAATCTGCTGTCGTGCTGCGCCATTAACCTGTGTTTTTATCTCTTCCCGTGCCATGGCTATTGCCTGCCCATAAAGTGCATTTTCTAATACGTTAGAATAATTCTCGCGGGTTAATGGTAATCCTGGAATTGGCGAACTAGCTAACTGGCTATTTACCAATGCTATAATCCCATCAAAATATTGAGAAAATCCCCCTGCCAGCTGTCCCCCACCACCTGCTGCTGATGCGGCTCCAGAAGCAAGAGCGTTTGCCCCTGATTTAAGCTCGGCCGAGCCATCAGTAATTTCAATCATACCTCCATTAAGCTTAGAAATACCTAACAAAAGCTCTTCCACGCCATAATATAGTTCACCAACACCATCAGCAAACTCACCAACACCATCATCTAATTTCCTAACACCATCAACTAGCTCATTAGTACCATCAACCAGCTTTATTGCACCATCTGTCATTTCACTGGTTCCACCCTTAAGCTCTTTAACGCCATCCTTAAGCTCATCTGTACCTTCAGTTAGCCCTTTTATACCATCCTTAAATTCGCCAACGCCATCGCCTAGATCTATGGTTCCTCCATGCAGCTCGGAAACTCCTTTTTTCATATCGAAAATTCCATCAAGAAGCTCCTGGACACCATCATCCAAATCAGCAATTCCGTCGGTTAATTGATTAAGCTCAGACATATCATAATTGCCAAGATCAAAATCTATATTCAGACGAACACCTGCAATGGTGATGGCGGGCATCTCAAAGCTATTTATATCTAAACCAATATCAAAGGAAGCCTCACTCCCAGGCAAAACCACATAGTTAACCTGCTTGTTACTGCCTGCTGAGGCCACTGTCCCCCCTTTGGCAGTAATGTTTTTACTAATACTACTATCAAATGTAAAAGCTATTTGTAATGCGTAGCTATTATAAAACTCCTTATTTCCAAGTGGATTTGCCCCTGTCTCTAGTTTTATGACAAGATGTCCTGATTTTCCAGCAAGCTCTTCAGACGATATCTCTTTGCCATCCAGCATATATTTTATGGAAAAATTCCACGGTAGCTGAGGGTTCATTAAAAGGCCCTCGTAATACAGCTGATCTCCATTTGCTTCTACAGTGACTTTGCCGTTCTCTAGCTTTATTTCGTTACTGTCAGTGAGATTTCGGACATATTCATAGTTTCCGTAATCAAGAATCTCGTTGTCATGCCCTAACTGAAAGCTATTAACCACATAGACCTGGATAAGTGAGCCATCATTGTTGAGGCGGACATACACCACCTCCTCTTTGAGGGAGGCAGCATCAGCCTGAATCGGCGTATAGGTAGTAATAAGAAAGGCGGCAATGATCAGAAGAGCCGTTACCCTTATTACGTTTTTTATATTGGAATATCTTTTTGTTCTCATAGAAATAGCTCCTTTTGTTTTATTCATTATCCGACACCTTTCTTTTCGTAATAAAAATTTGCTCCTTTAGTAGTTTTAATTATAAGCTTATCAAACATTAAGAGCATGGCTGGCAGGAAGCAAATTACCAAAAACATAGAAATTAATGTGCCACGGCCAATTAACAGACCAATGTCCACTACTATATTATTAGATGATGTTAAATACAGAGTAAATCCTGCAAAGGATAGTATTGATGCCGATACCAAAATTGATCTAAATGCAATTGAGAGAGCCTCATAAATTGCATCTTTTACAGGCATAATTTTGCGTTTTTGCAGATAGTTATTTGTAAGTAAAATCGCATAGTCAATTGTTGCTCCTAGCTGAACAGTATTTAGCACCAGATAGCCTATATAATTTATTGAGGTTCCTGTAAAGTACGGAAAGGAAAGATTTATCCATATGGCTACCTCAATAGTAAGCACTAAAATAACCGGTAACGATAGAGATTTAAATGAGAATACCACCACCAGGAATACAGCCACAATAGCTATAAGGTTAACGCGATTATTATCCACTTCGACTACATTTTTAATGTCACTTAAGGTTGCACTCTGGCCAACCATGTAGGATTCATCATAATACTGCGCAATAGTTGTTTTTATTTCATCAACCGAATTAAATGTCGTTTCCCCTTCGTCAGCTAAATCTGTATAAAGAATAATCCGTGAATAATTATCCGAATAAAACTGTCTAGTAATTTCATCTGCTAAAAAGCCCACGGGAATTTCAGTGCCCACGCTAGAAGCATAGGATACTACTGTTTTGACATGGGGATGTTTTTCAAGCTTATCTGTCAAATTTCTTTCCTTTGCAATATCACCCTTAGGAACCAAAACAGCTAAGATATTAGTGCGACCAAACCTCTCATTTATGGCAATATTGCTTTGTCCAAGCTCACGATTCGGATCATGATCACCACTTCCATAGATAAAATTAGTTTTCCCCTGTCCTAAATAGCTAGGTACTATAATAATGGTAATGAGAATAGTAATGGGAATAAAAAGCTTAGAGACATATTTCCCTATACTTCTAAACTCAGGCATAAATCTCCGATGAGTAGTCTTATCAAGAAGCTTATAAAGAGAAAGCGTTAATGCAGGAAGAAATACCATTACTGAGATAAAGCTTAAAACAATACCCTTCGCTAGACAAATTCCTAGATCAGGCCCTATTCTAAATTCCATGAAAACAAGGGCTAAAAAACCAAACAAGGTAGTCAATGCGCTAGCAGCTACAGTGGTAATAGATGCCTTGATTGCATGGAACATTGCCTCTTCTACATCATCATATTTTCTACGAAAGTCACCAAAGCTGTGGAGCAAGAAAATTGCGTAGTCCATAGACACTGCAAGCTGAAGGATAGGGCTTACTGAGTTGGTAACATATGAAACCTGGCCAAATATAATATTAGTGCCCATATTGATAATTACCGACACTCCAATAGCTGAAAGAAATAATATAGGCTCTATCCAGGATGTTGTTGACAAAATCAGTATTATTATAATGGCTGGCAGTAAAATGGTAGTAGCTAAAGCTACTTCGGCGACTGCGGCATTTTGCATGTCAGTCTCGTTTGCAGCCTCCCCAGCGATTACTCCTTCCGGCCCAATAATTTCACGGATTTCTTTAATACCCTCTGCTTCGGCACCCTTTTTTATTGTGACAGAAAATAAAGCACTGTCATCCTTATAAAATCCTTCAACAATGTCTTTATCCTGCATTGCAAGCGGTATTTTTAAATCAGCTACGTCATCTAACCATAAGACCTCGCTTACACCCTCGACCTTTAAAATTTGCTTTTTAATATCTAAGGCCTCCATTACCGAAACATAGTCTACCATTACATTTACATTTGGAATGGCCTGGGTGAATTCCTGGTTCATAACCTCGATACCTTTAGTGGAAATAGCTTTTTGTGGCAGATAATCAGCCATATTATAGTTAATATCCACAAATAGAGTGAAGCCTACCGATATTAGCGAGAGGATAATAAAGAAAATAATAATTTTCTTTCGATTTTTAATTATAGTCATTGCAAATTTGTCCATCAAATCATCCTATTTCGTTTTTTGTTTTGTTTGTTTTATGTAATTAGTACGGTTGCTTGGTTTCTCGCGGATTTGTTACTTCGGTCTCTTTGTTTATCTCGTTTTGCACTTTTTATGCGGATTCTAAACATTTGAACTTGTTTAGTCCCTCTATGTGAATTATAATAAACACATTGTTGTAATTCAACCAGCAGTGTTGCCGAAAATGACTTTTATCCAACAAAAAATAAATTATTTGTCGTTTTCAATTATTAATTTTTTAGGAGATTATATATGAAAGAAAAAATAGATCGCAGGGTAAAATACACTAAAGCTCTTCTTAAAGAGGCCCTTGTAGAGCTGTTAAAGGATCATTATATATCGAAAATATCAGTCACCGCTTTGTGCGACAAAGCAGATGTCAACCGTAGCACCTTTTATGCCCATTATACTGATCAATTTGATCTTCTAAGACAAATTGAGTATGAGGTGATTAATAATCTAAAGATTTATTTAGATCAATATGTGGATGACCGTATGCCTATTACAGAGCAAAATCTAAAGGGTATTTTAGAATATGCTAAATCGAATACTGATTTGTTCGTGGTGCTTTTAGGAGAACATGGCGACCATGCCTTCCATAATGATTTAATGGAGCTTGTAGAGCTGATACCGTTCCAATATAACGCTAAAGAGAGCAAAAAAGAATACCTTCTGACCTTCGCCATTACCGGATGCATTAGCATACTTCATAAATGGCTCAAAGAGGGGAGAGAAGAAACACCTGAAGAAATGGCTAATCTTGTACTAAAGGTTATATATAACGGGTTGTTGAGTTTTTGAAAAAAAGAGTAGATGCTCTTTAAATTATCTTCGTCTTTTCACTTTGCTGCTTTTTACTTAAGAACTATTAAACATAGACTCTATCCAACCACCCATTATTATTAACATGCGGTGATATGGCAATTTGCCATATATTAAATAGTGGTCAGAGCTTTTGGATTATTTTTGTCCACCTTAGGTAATTGGCGTTTCAAAAGGGTAAACCAGGTAAATACCATAATTCCGCGAAGCATAGCCGAAGCTGCGATTCCCATCCATATCCCATTCAAACCCATCCACCGAGACATCCACCAGCAGAAAATCGGGCGTATTAGATTCGATGAAATGCTGCACAGACTTGGCGGCAGTGTTCGGCCCATTCCCCTGAAGGTGCCGGAGCACGCGCCCTCTAGTGCTATAAAAAGCTGGCATGCGGCCAGAATTATAAACTTAGTAAAAGGCCTATGTGGGTGCGCCTTAATGAACCATAAAAATAGCGTACACACCATGCCCTGTGCAATGACTGTAGCAATGGCGGCACCCTTTACACCCCACCCAAATTTTAGGGTAAGCAGCCCGAGGGAATCTCACCCTCAGGCCCTCTCAGAACCGGACGTGAACCTCTCAGCTCATCCGGCTCCCATTATTCAGCCGTAGGCAGAATTCCCATCTGCCAGTGGGCAAACAGTTTAGACTCTCTTTTTGCTATTTTACCCAGCCAGTTTTCTGCTCTATTGCGATGTCTCTGTAATTTCTTATGTTTCCGTCTCGCCCAGTGTACCAGAGCTTTATTCATATGTCGCATAACTGGATATAAGCCTGATTTGTAGTAGCGTCCATAGTAGTTTATCCATCCCCTGACTACAGGGTTGAACATGTTTGACAAATCTATCAGTTCCTTATCCGATAATTCGGCAAAATGTAAGATAAATTTCCAAAACAAATTGTCTGAACCATTATATTTACTATTATTATAGATAAGTGTGGAAAAACATAAATTTTTATTAGCTTATTGTAGAAAGCCATTCCCCTTTAAAACAGAGCTTACCTAAAAAAATAAGCATGCGGATTTGGCTGAAAAGGTTACATATTAAATAAACAATTAAGGTGCATCACCAAAACAAAAAACTTGGATTTAGTATCTACAGGTTAACATTGAAAAATAAAGGCAACAGCCATTTGTTTTAATAAATTCATGAACTGATACCTTTTTTATTTGAAAGCGCTTTTAACGGAACTTAGGTTTTGTTTAATCTATTTTTAAAGAATAAGGATTGACGCCGAATCTTATAATAAATGAAGGAGCATGTTCCTTTTTTTGTTCAAAACTATCTGGTCAATTCAACATTAGCACGAAGTATTGCTCTTAAAAAGAATTCAAATAGAGGTGCATAATCCCCGTCCTTGTCAGCCATTGATAATGCCGTCACATACTCATCTTTATCATCAACCTTAATATATACAGGTGTTAGATTATTGCGAACCATCATAACGTTGAAAAAGGCTCGCGCCGTCCGACCATTACCATCTCCAAAGGGATGAATGACTGTCAGTCGATGATGTAGACGTGATGTTTCTTCTAAATATCGGCTTATATTGGTTTCTTTTCTGCCGCTAAAAATAGACTTCACTTCTGCGTCTAGCTTCGACATTTCTGTAAAGATTTCCTTATAATCGACTGTCTCAAACTTTGCACCTAAAACTAAAGTATTACTATCTCGAAAAATTCCTCCAAACTCAGGATGAGAAAAATATGAGTACAGCCTTTTATGTAGAACTACAGCATCAAATACCGAGCACTTTTCTTGTATAGGCAATTCAAAGATGTATGAGTACATGGCAGTATGTCCTGCTATTGATAGGAAGGCTTCGTTTTCCTCATAACAATATTGGCTGCTTTGCTTGCTCAGGCGAATATCCGTTACAATCTCTGCAGCAGTCTCGTCGTCTATCTCAATACCCTCCATTCGACTGTCATTATAAATATACTCGTTTTGAAAAACATTCAAAGCAAAATCGCTAGAAATGAATCTAAGAGCATAATCGTATGAATCAATAAGTCCTTCGTAGAGTCTAAGATTATTATACCCAAGCTTTTTTCTTTGAGCATCTGGCTTAAATTTTCGTATTCTTTTCTTAAGTTCCGAATACTCAGTATCCCCCTGGGCTGCATGAATCTTATAAGCTATTCTAAAAACACATGATTCAAAACTCACGCCAAAATAATGTGCGATTTCTAGAATGTCATCGAAGTCAACATATCCGTTCTCTCTACGGGTATTAACTTGTGTAATAAGCTCTCGCTCATTGGCAAGCAGGGCTGAAGCAAAACGATCAGCAAATATTTCTGAAGCCGTTCTGCTACCTATTGGACAGATCTGTTCTTCTGTAGCTTTAAAAAAGTGGCACAATTCATGCGCAGCGGTAAATCTTTGTCTTGTAATAGGGCGATTTAAATTGATACCTACTATCGGAATATCATCTTTATCAAGTGCAAGAATAAAAACCCCTTCCAACCTTCCAAAGTCCCTAATAGCGAATTTTACGCCTTCATCGACTAGCATCCGGAAGGGATTAATTGGGTATAAAATTGTTTTATTTTTATAATAATGTTGTAAATAGTGCACCGCCAATGTTTCAGCATCATATATTAGTTTTGCATATTACTGTGCGCTTTTACCGCAAAGACTATTGCTTTATCAAGTATACTTCCCATCAGCTACCTCCATTAGCGCACTTTCAATAATTGCTTTTCCCGTCATTTAACACCTGTAAATGATTATTTTAATAAAAAAAAACTTACTACCTTTCTTAATACCTCCATATAATCAACCCTTTCGGTTTTCATTTTCATCTACCACTAAAGTACCACCGTTCAATGGCATTTACTACTAGCGAAAACATATTTACACATCTTCATAGGCATCAATCTCTTGGAATCACTTTAATAGTAACCTTACTTCCTCCGCCTAATCGAAG
>CAYMAE010000057.1:0-9423 GCA_964388375.1 uncultured Ruminiclostridium sp. | reverse complement strand
CTTAATCAATATTATTAGTTCCAAATTCAGTTTTTGATATTCCACTGGTATATCCCTTGGCATAAGCATAAGCAACATATTTGTCTGCCCATGCTGGGACATCTGTAAATGGGTTAAGAGATGAGGTGTTTTGTTTTGAGCAGTTTTCTCTTCTCCAAGCATTCTGAGTAGAAATATAATTGCCTGTGTCCTGTTTGGCTTACTTTCAAGGTCAAATCCTTTGTCTGTTCCCGCAAACAAGCCAAGTTAATTTAGTGCGTTTGCACGGTCAAGGGTGGTAGATGAAGAAGTTGTTGTTGCTGGTTCAATTGCAAATGCTGTAGTTGCCAAACTAAAAATGATTGTACAAATAATTAAAACCAAAATTATCCTTTTGCTTGTCATAATGCTAATTCTCCTTTTTTCTTAACATATATAATAGAAAAATGCCTGTCAAACATTGTATAAATACGGGACGGTGGGCTTCTAAAAGCACCAAACTATGGTAAGATATAGACTGTATAATAGTCTCCATCATTTAAGATAAGCCATCATTCAAAGGATGATTAAAGGGAATATTCAATTATCTGAAAAGAAAGACATAAGCATTGTTTCTGAAGACCTTAATATAGTAATCGAGAATGATTAAAAAGCAAAGAAACATAATATATTCAAAATGCTTTATTAAAACAAATGGCTGAGGCCTTTGCTTTTCGATTAAAATATTCCTATAATTAAGCATTTGTAATGTAAGTGTTATTGTCAAGACGGAGGATTTTACATGTTTACATAGAATATTAGAATCACGGCGACATGTTGCTTTTATTAGCGCATGCGTAAGTATAATATGATTATTAATTGTTTTTCATATGGACCTTGAAAAATCTATAAAAAAAGTTTTTGGATGATGTAATTCTTTTTAGTGCTTAGTATATTAAATAAAACAAAATCAGGGAGGATTGTAATGAAGGAAACGGATAAGAAAGTTCTAACTCGTGAAGAAGCGGACAAGCTAATTGGTAATCATATAGTCATACCTGAGGGGTATACTGAGATTGAATGTTCGGTTTTTAGTAACCGTGATGATTTTGCTCATGTTGAAATATCCGCAAGTGTTAACAAGATTGATAGCTGTGCACTTAACTGCTGTCAAGTATCGAAAATATCTGTAGATGCAAGAAATATGCATTACTCAAGCCAAGAAGGTGTTCTTTTCAACAAAGATGCAACTGAATTAATTAAATACCCACCTAATAAGGAAGAAGATACATATATAATTCCAGCCGGAGTAACGAAGATAGGCGAAAGTGCCTTTAGCCACTGCTTAAATCTTTCACAAATTGAAATACCGGATACTGTAGAGTATATTGATAACGGTGCTTTTAAGGGTTGTAAAGGGTTAGTGCAAATAACTTTACCATCTAGTATTAAGGAAATTAGGTATGATGCATTTAGAGCGTGTCGAAGGACCACCGACCTTACAATTATAGAAAAGCCTGTATTCAATAACCGTGAGAAGATACTATTCCAGCCACGCGGAAGAAAAGGCCTAATAATAAGATGCTTTAAGGACTCAGTTGCACACAAACATGCACAGGAAAACGATGTCGACTTTGAATTGCTATAACTTCTCATAAGTTGGGTAAAAACAAAAACAAGGATGTTTTTATACGAAAAAAAGCGAAATTATATCAAAGTTAGAATTAAGGAGGAGCAGTATGGGTAGCAAAGTAGATTCAAAGGGGGCGGTTCTAGCAGTTTTAGAAATACTAAAAAAATATACAGATACCAAACATTTTATGAGCAATTCAGATATAAGAAAGAAAATGAAGAGCGATTATGGATTGACGGCCCATCGCGATACAGTAAAAAATACACTCTCTAAGCTTCTTGATTTTTATGGTGAAGAGATTTTTTCTTCCAAGTGCTCTGAACGGAGTGAAGATGATGATAAAAAAGCAAATACATATACATATAATTATTACTATAATCAGCTTTTTTCAAATGAGGAGATACAGGTACTCATAAACAGTGTAATGTTCTCAAAGATGCTTACAGATGAGCAAGTTAAAAAACTTACAAATAGCCTCAAATCATTAGCGACAGAGCATTTTAAAAAAGAATTAAACTATATTAATACACTACCAGATAAACAATACACCATTAATGAAAGAACAATATTAAACTTCACTAGAATTCTCAAGATAATAAATGAAAACAAACAAAAAACATGGGAAAGAGAAAAAAGAATTAAATTTCAATTTAATAACTATGGTGTGGATAATCAGGGGAATGCAACTTTAAGTAAATCCTCTGCCACAAAACATGAGCTTCTCCCATTAAGAATCTGTGAAGTAAATCATAGGTATTACTTAATAGGCTATATGGAAGGGAAAAGTCAGTTATCCCATTATAGAATTGATCTAATGACTGAATTGGAAGAAAAGCAATATACTGGATTAGAAAAAAATGAAAACAAGCAAAAATTAATTAATAGTCTAACTACAAAAACTGTCTCACAGTATTTGAGTGAACACGTCTATATGTTTTTCGGAGATGCAAAGGTAATAGAAATTGAAATACAAAGCAATAATAAATTCAGCCCTGAGGGGGGATATTCATTATTAATTGATGCATTCGGCGAAAACTGGAGACTTGTAGGGAAAAGGGAGAAAGATAGTATTAGAGTGTCAGTTAGATGTGTCGTTGATGCAATGAAAGTCTTTGTTATGCAGTATATAGACCGAGTAAAGGTTGTCGGTCCTCCCGAGATAAAAGAAAAAATTGAATTGGAAATTGTTGATTCAGTTCAAAAATACTTGGATAAATAATGCTAATTCTATTATAAATCACATTGAATGTACTTCTATGCCTACACAAAAAACACTTCTGGGCTTCCACAAAAATAAAAGATGTTGCTTTTATCAGCACCAGCATGAGTATAATGAACCCATAAAGTACTTTTTAAATGGACATTGAAAGGTCTATAAAAAAAGCGTTCGGATGATGTAAGTCTTTTGCCGTTCAAGCATTGAAATGAATCAAGGAGGATTATATTTATGGCGTTAGCACTTAAACGCTTTATGGAACTATCTAAACCGTGGGAGTACAGTTTTATAGATAGATATAAGGAGGAATGCTAATGAAAGAACTATATGCAACTAACTTCGCAGGGCAAATTGTATATGAAGATTATACAACCTTAATGGGTGATGATGAGGGTTACCAGGAATACTTAGATAGAGCGAACAAAGAAGTAGATAATGATGAAGAGACTGTATCTCTGGTAACATTGTTTGAAGCAAAAAATGTTGGTAAAAAAGCAGTTAAAGAAATAAAGAGCATCGACCACAAAGATATAAGAGAAATTATAAAGAACCATAATGTAGTAATGATGCTGACTTTAATGGCCTGTTTCAACGGTGATGAAAAACTCTATTATAAAATATTAAAGCTTAGAGGTGGCAGTCTATTAGAGCCAATAGCGGAGCTAAAAAAACTTGTGAATAATAAGAATCTTTTCGAAATCCCCCTTGAAGAATTATTTTTAATTTTTAAAGATAATGATTTTACTGGATTTTTTAGCAAATACCGTGATAGTTAGGGATAATACCTGTGCACCTGGGTGAAAACCACGATGCACAGGTAAATTTGTTTTTATAGATTTCTCATAAATACTAAAAGGGGGAATACAAATATGGTTTACATAACAGGCGATACACACCGGGAATTTGATAGAATAGAAGAATTCTGCGATGAGTATGAGACATCAGAGGATGATATTTTAATAATCCTAGGCGATGTCGGAATTAATTATTATCTTAACGAAAGTGATAATGAGATAAAAGAAGAGTTAGCCAATCTTCCTATAACATTGTTTTGCATCCATGGCAACCACGAAGAACGCCCAAATCTAATTAGTACTTATGTTGATAAAATATGGCATGAGGGCCTTGTGTATTATGAGGAAGATTATCCAAATATTTTATTTGCTGCTGATGGAGAGATATATGATTTTGATGGCAATAAGGCTATCGTAATCGGTGGTGCTTACAGTATTGATAAGAATAGTCGTATAGCAGGAAATGCACCGTGGTTCGAGTCTGAACAACCTGATGAAAGAACAATGGAATATGTAGAGAGTAGGCTGGAAGAGGCCGGTAAAAGGGTGGATTTTGTCTTATCACATACAGGCCCCTTAAAATATCTGCCTGAAGATATATTTCTGCCTGGATATGATCAAAGAAATATAGATAGAACAACCGAGGAATGGCTAGATAGTATAGAAGATAGTCTGGACTACGATTTATGGTATTTCGGACATTTCCATTGTGACAGAATGGTAGGAAAAGCGGTAATTTTATTTGAGGGCATTGAGGAGTTGGAGTAGGTTACATAAAATAATTTATCTAAAGCAAAACAAAAACCACTAGGATGAGAGGTATGATTATATGGATAGAAGAATAAAAATTATTAAAAATGATAGTCTGTACAATGTTAATAATGAATTCAATGATGAATTCAAAAGAGAAAGCTAAACCCATTATAAAGGAATCGCTTGAGGCGGGAAAAAATAACAAAAACTAGCTTGGGATTTAGTCAGAAGGATAATCAGAGAAACTAATAATATAAGAAAGTGAGGCAACATATAGATGTCATTAATATATGCAATAGGCGATATGCATGGGTGTTTGCAGCCGTTGCTTGCAACACTTTCATTAGTTGTTTAAAGTCTAATAAAGAAAATTAGTGTCTATTGGGATAGGGAGAGCCATTATTTTATTGACGGTACTGTTAACATAAGTGGAAACATACCCCTTTTGAAGTACGATACAGTATCTAAAAAGTATTCTTCATTTAATAAGCAAAATGAATATATAATTTAAAATCTCATATTACTTTGAATATTTCTCACAAACTATACAAGCAAGAATGTTATCGTACCATAGTTATTGGTGGTAATCGTGTCATAATATTCTGGAAAGAAAACAGTCAATTTTCTCACAAAAGGTATTTATGAATGTAATATATCAAATTGGTTTCGAGGATTGATTACGAATCACATTAAATCCTCCGCCAACTAAAACAAAAACACTTCTAGTTTTTCACAAAAATAAAAGATGCTGCTTTTATCAGCGCATCCATGAGTATAATGAAGACAAATGAAAGAGTTTCTTTTAGGAGGCCGAATTTTATGCAGAAAAATAATAAGAAAATATTTAGTTTTGAGGAAGTGGACAAGCTTGTAGGAGACCATATAGTAATACCTGATGAATATACAGAGATTGAAAAATGGGCTTTTATGGGTCGTATGGATTTGGTTAATGTGGTAATACCGGATAGTGTGATTACAATAGGGGACAGTGCCTTCGAGTCATGTGATGAGCTTTGCACAATAATGATACCACGCAATGTAGTAAAGCTCGGTAGAAATGTATTTGATTGCTGTAAAAAATTAGAAACCATTTATGTCGATGAAGGCAATAGTGAATACATAAGCGAGGAGGGGGTGCTGTTTAATAAAGACAAGACTGTCTTGATAAAATATCCTCAAGGGAAGACGCAAAGCACCTATGATATTCCGTATGGCGTAAGGGTTATAAATGAGAGCGGATTCAAGGATGTGAAAAGCCTAAAGAGTATAAACATACCAAATAGTGTTATAAAAATTTGCGACCAAGCTTTTACGTATTGTAAACTTGAGAATATAAGGATACCATCCAGTGTTACGAGTATTGGCAGGCGAGCATTTTCTGAATGCTTGACAGCAAATATTTTTGTAGACTTAGAAAACATGCATTATTCAGATCAAAACGGTGTTCTGTTTAATAAAAACAAAACAGAGTTGATTAAATATCCTTCCGATTTGATTAAATATCAATCTGACTCATATATAGTACCTGATGGTGTGACCGAGATTGGGGAATATGCTTTCTGTCGTAGTCCGTTTCTTAAGCATGTTACTCTATCAAGGGGGATAACACAAATCGGGAGGAATGCGTTTGATTCTTGTTTTTATCTTGCAGAAATTGTTATACCTAAGAGTGTTAAGTATATTGGAAAAGAAGCTTTTAAATCTTGCATCAATTTAACGTATTGCAAATTTAAAACTACAGCAAATGCTGAGACGAGTATTGAGGAATCCGCATTCGATTGTTGTGAAAAGTTAACTATCAAATGTTTAAACAATTCAGATGTGCATATTTACGCACAGAAAAACGGAATCAGGTATGAAATTATCTAATTATATGAAGGATTTATAAAAGTAAGAGGTTGACTAATAAGTATAGAGGAGTACCTTGAACACTTTGAACGATGGTCACCTAAATTAAGACAGGAGGATTATAATTATGTCATTAGCATTTAAAGAATTCATGAAATTACCTAAACCTTGGGAATACGACTTTAAAAATGAATATCCGTGGGGCAAGGAGATGCCGGAGCAAATTGACTCTATATCGAAGTTTTTAGAATATAAAGCTACTGGTTCAAACTTTGATTGCGATTGCTGTGACTTAACAAATGAAATTTATGCTAGGCTTTGGGATTGCAGGCCATTACCGGCACCCGAATGCTGCAAATGGAGTCCGCGCTATAGTCTTGGTGTTTTTGAAGAGGCTGTCAATGCTGCTGTTGATGTAGCTAAAAGAACGGTCATATTTAATAAAGGAAGCCTTGAACGTGACACGATGAATTCGTTTAAAACTACATACAATCAGGCACTTATTATTGAAATAAAGAAACACCCAAATATAGAACTTTGCAATTATCAAAATACATATGGTTGGATAATCATTAAAAGGCTTGAGAATGATCATCCCAATCTATTGGAAGCAGTTAATACTAACAAAGCGCTTCAGAAATTTGCTTGTTTGACGCATTCAATTGGTGATTTTACAATGCTGTTCAACCCCAATATAGAAAAATATAAAAGCAATAATGGGAACCCCAGTTTTAATGTTGGTAGGTATAGACCGACAAAAGATTATTGGGATTTATCACTAGATTTGATACGAAATGAGTTAGGGGATGACAAGCTGTATAAAGCCTATATTAAGACATTCAGCCTTGAAGAATGTGTTGATGCTTCATTTAATGCCGTGCCGTTATTTACAAGAAAAGTCTCGCCTGATAAACCTGAGCCTCAAACCATGATGGAACTCGAAGAGTTCTTAAATAATGTGAATCATATAATTGAAACTCGTGGTAAAAAAATGATATCGATGTTAAGGTAGCGAAATATATAGAAAAGCAGAGGTATATGATGCCAATAATGAAACTTATAGCGCTGTGACATATGTTTATAATCAACCAACCGACATGGTGATTAAGGTTGGCTATGAGTATCAGCCATGGCATAGAGGAGTAGTCGAAAAAATGAATAGAGTCAATTATGTATGGTACGCAGCTTATGGCTCAAATATTAACAAATTGCGTTTTATGAAGTACATAGAAGATTGTAGAGACAAAACACCACCAGTAAAAGAAAAACAGTTTATGTTTTCACACCCAATATATTTTGCGAATAGAAGTGGTAGGTGGGAAAACAAAGGAGTTGCATTTCTCGATATAGAGCAGCAAGGAAAAGCTTATGGGAAATTGTATCTGGTTACTGAAGAGCAGTTAGAACAAATTCATATCTCAGAAGGAAAAGGTCCTAACTGGTATAATCAAATGGTACAGATCGGCGTTGAAGAAGGACTACCAATCAAGACTATCACACATACACCGCGACATATAAATGATGTGAATCCGTCTCAGGATTATCTTAATGTGAAATGTTAATATCTGAGGCATTTCCTTGAAATATATGTTATAATTTCTATTATCATATCGATTTTTGGCAGCTCAAGTATACATCTTACGTAAATACACGCATAAGTGAAATAAGTACTTTAGTAAATGGAATTGTACGAAAATTGCGAATATATATATTTAGGTATTTTGGGGTTTAAAATCTATAGAGTTCATGGACTTATGGGGGATTATGTAGTAAGAGATAAGGGAGTTGCTTGTGGAAGAATATGTTATATATATGATCTTAGAAAAGGTCGATTCCATATATATGATAAATCCACTGGTGAAGAAATTAAAGAAGGCGACATCCCTTGGAGAAAATATTAATCTTGTAATCTCTGCTGCAAAACAAAGAGCTAAGGAAAATCAGTTGCAGGCCTTAGAACAAATATTACAAGAAGCTGAAACAGATTTGGAGGTGTGGAAACAGGATGCACACCTTAGAAAAACTATATGGTCGCGGTGTAGATATTTCTTTAAAAAATGAAAGCAGCAGCTGGTATTTCTTCATTAGAGGATGCTGAACGGTTTATATAAAACTTACTTAGAGTGCAGAATGCTGTTGTAATCACTCATAAGGTAAGGCTACTTTATTAAGTTTTGCTGAGGAGAAGGGGATTATGGGAAACTGGTACTTATGGGCTTTTATAATAATTTTAATTGTATATAAAGTTTTTGCCCCCCAAATTAAAGGCTTCTTTGGAGAGAAGGCTGTATCAACATTTCTTTCAACACTTGATCCTACAAAATATTTAATTATAAATGATTTATTGATTCCCGCAGGACCAAAAACAGCCCAGATTGATCATGTCGTTGTTTCAAATTACGGAATATTCGTAATAGAAACTAAGAATTATAAAGGATGGATACTTGGTAACGAATACGATAATTATTGGACTCAGGTGATTTATAAGCGAAAAGAACGCCTATATAATCCAATCAAACAGAATTCAGGACATATCAGAGCTCTTAATAAGGCTCTTAAGGAATATCCTAATTTAAGATTTATTTCAATTGTTGCTTTTACAACCAAATGTGATTTGAAAGTAAGAACGGAAACAGATGTTGTTTACACGGTACATATCGCATCAACCATAAAGGGATATACTGGATTATGTATATCTGACGAAATGAAGGATCAGATATATTCAAAACTCATAAATTCTAATATTAAAGGTTGGGTGGCAAAGAAGAATCATATCGAATCTATAAAAAATCCTGGGGCAAAAAAGAACTATAATTATAAATTAGCAGTAAACCTATGCCCACGATGTGGGGGTAATTTAGTACGACGTAAAGGTAGATATGGTGATTTTACAGGATGCGATAACTATCCTAGATGCAAGTATACTATTAAGTAAGGACTTCTTCTTTAATAAACAAAATAACTTCAAAAGAGTATTTATTGTGTCATAATTAAAATATATAGTTTAACTAATACATGCAACCATTTAATGCTAGGAGTGATTAATGTGAGTGAGAATCATGCATCGTGTGTTTTTTGTGATTACATTGAAAATGATAATTTTATCATGGATAATGATTATGCCATTGCTGTTTATGATAATTTTCCTGTTAATAAAGGGCATATACTTATTATACCCAAAAGACATTTTTCCAGCTATTTTGATGCTTCGGCTGATGAGA
>CAYMAE010000056.1:0-11097 GCA_964388375.1 uncultured Ruminiclostridium sp. | reverse complement strand
GCAGTTGAATATGCAAAATAGTCTTAGGCGGGAAGCGTGAAAACGCTTCCCGTGTTTTGAAAGGAAGAAAGTTTTGAAGATCCTTTTTGTAGGAGATGTATTTGGAGAAGCAGGGAGAAATGCGCTTAAAGCTTCTATGGATACAATTAAGTCTAAATATCACCCTGATTTCACTATAGCTAATGGAGAAAATACTGCAGGTGGTAGAGGAATTAGCTATAACACTGCTCAAGAGATATTTGATACTGGAATAGATGCAATCACCATGGGTAACCACACATGGTCTAGAAAAGAAATACTAAGGATTATTGATTCTGGAATTAAAATAATCAGGCCAGCTAACTACCCAAAAGGTGTCCCAGGTAAAGGCCGTCTCATTCTAGAAAAGAACGGCTTAAGATTGGCTGTGATTAACCTTTTAGGGCGTGTATATATGGATTCAACAGTTGATTGTCCTTTTCAAGTAGTTGATAGAGAGATATCTTTTCTTAAAGGACAAGCTGAATATATTCTAGTTGATTTTCATGCTGAAGCTACTAGTGAAAAGGTTGCTATGGGCTATTATATTGACGGTAGAGTTTCATGCATGGTGGGTACTCATACCCATATTCAAACCGCCGATGAAAAAATACTGGATAAGGGCACAGCCTATATTTCTGATGTAGGCATGACTGGTCCTGCCGGAGGCGTCATTGGGGTTGACAAGGATGCTATTATAAAGAAATTTACACTGGGAATGCCCATGCAACATGAGGTCGCTAAAGGAAAAACACAAATTAACGCGGTAATAGTAGATATAAATGAGGAAACTTATAAAGCTAGCCAAATAAGAAGAATAAACGAAGTAATTAATATTTGATTATACGGGGGTTGCCAAATGAGTCTGTTGAAGGTTTCATCAAAATCAAATCCAAACTCCGTAGCTGGTGCAATAGCAGGAGTAGTAAGAGAAAAAGGGATAGCTGAAATACAATCTATAGGAGCGGGGGCATTAAATCAGGCTATAAAAGCCGTGGCTATTGCTAGAGGCTTTCTCGCACCTGTAGGAATAGATCTAGTCTGTATTCCGGCATTTTCAGAAATTATTATAGATGGTGATGAAAGAACTGCAATTAAATTGATTGTTGAGCCAAGAAGATGATATGCTTATTTTTTATTTTAAGTATATTGTAATTTGGAGGAGCTATTATGACATTTAAAGCTGTATATAAAGAATGGCTTGAAAATCCCTATTATGATGAAAAGACAAAGGCCGAATTATTAGCTATAAAAGATAATGAAAAAGAGATTGAAGATAGGTTTTATAAGGAGCTAGAGTTCGGTACAGGAGGCATGCGAGGAATCATTGGTGCAGGCACTAATCGCATGAATAGATACACAATACGAAAAGCAGCACAGGGCTTAGCTAATTTTATAAAAAAGTATGAGCCTGCTAAAAAGAGTGTTGCAATTGCGTATGACCCCAGACATTGCTCATATGAATTTGCTTTAGAAGTGGCCTTAGTTATGGCTTGTAACGATATAAAGGCATATCTGTTTGATGAGCTTCGTCCTACCCCAGAACTATCTTTTGCAGTAAGATATCTTAACTGTGGGGCAGGTGTTGTAATCACTGCCAGCCATAATCCGAAGGAATACAACGGATTTAAAGCATATGGTAGCGATGGCTGTCAGCTTCCGCCAAAGGAATCTGATGCTGTTATAGACGCGGTTAATGCATTAACTGATATATCTAAAATAAACTGTATGAAAGAATCTGAAGCCATAAATCAGGGCTTGCTTGTTATAATTGGTGAAGAGATTGACAACCAATATATCGAAGAATGTAAAAAGTTCTCTATAAATCCTGAATTATCTAAACAATATGGTAAAGATACTAAAATTATTTATACGCCTCTTCATGGTTCAGGAAATAAGCCTGTAAGAAGGCTCTTAAATGAAATCGGATTTGAAAATGTTTTAGTTGTAAAAGAACAAGAAAAGCCTGACCCGAATTTTTCAACGGTATCATATCCAAATCCTGAGGAAAAAGCTTCATTTAAAATAGCAATAGAAATGGCAGAAAAAGAGGGAGTAGACCTAATAATAGGAACTGATCCCGATGCCGATCGTGTAGGGGTAGTTGTCAAGAATGAAAGGAATGAATATGTCACATTGACAGGCAACCAAATAGGCTGTCTGCTCTTAGAATATATTCTTTCACAAAAACACCAGAAAAAAGTATTACCTAAGAATGCTTTTGTAGTTAAAACCATTGTTTCTAGCAATCTAGCAAGAAAAATCGCTGAAAATTATAATGTTGAAATTATAGATGTTTTAACAGGCTTTAAGTTTATTGGAGAGCTTATAAAGTTATACCATGATACAGGGAAGAAAAGCTTTATGTTTGGTTTTGAGGAAAGCTATGGCTTTCTTATCGGAACCCATGCCCGTGACAAGGATGCGGTGTCGGCGTCTATGCTTATTGCTGAGGTATATGCATGGTATAAATCCCGTGGCATGAATATGTATTTGGGCCTTTTGGAGTTATTCGATAAGTATGGATATGTTAAGGAAGGAACTGATTCGGTTGTCCTCAAAGGTAAAGAGGGCCAAGATAAGATTTCCGAGGCTATGGATACTTTAAGGAATATGGATTTAAAAAAAGTGGGGCACAAGAATATAAGTATCATTTCTGATTACGAAAGGCAGCTAAAAAATAATCTTAAGACCAATAAGACCGAACACATCCAATTGCCGAAATCCAATGTCCTACATTATTCATTGGACTCAGGATTTTGGTTTTGCGTTAGACCATCGGGAACCGAACCCAAGATAAAAATCTATTATGGAGTGTCTTCTTCATCGCTTGCTGAAGCCCAGACAGAATTAAATATTCTAAAGGAAGATGTAATGTCTGTTATAAATCCGCTTTTGGTGGTATGAATTATTTGGAAGTTTATTTAAAGGCTGTCTATTTTAATAGCTAAGTACTCTTGAGTATATTTTGCAACTCTTTTTTAAAGTAGACCATGGCCTAGATAGGCTATCACTACAATTTCAGGGAGGATTTTTGTAGGTGAGAAAAATTAACCTGTATAGAGCGAAATCAGGTTATTATACGGCACGCAACATTCATTCTTTAGATGGTATTATTTTTTTGCAGCTGGTACAAAACTAACTGATGAAATTATTAAGCAGTTGCAAAAATACCATATAACCGAAATATATATTGAGGATGATTTGTCTAGGGGAATATCGGTCACCCAAACTTTAAAAGAAGAGATAATAGTAGACGTTAAGACAAAAGTAAAGGCACTCATGACCTCCCCAACCATTAAAATTGCTGTTAATGCCCAAAAGGTTTTGAAAATGGTCGGAACCCTTCTGAACGAAATCTTAAAAAATGATTTCATTACGATGAATCTTTACGATGTTCGTTCTATTGACGACTATACATATTCACATAGTGTTAATGTAGCGATTTTTTCCTTGATTACAGGATTTGCAGTGGGGTTGAGAGGAAATCCTTTAAAGGAGCTTGGAGTAGGAGCCCTTCTTCATGATATTGGTAAGGTTATGGTAGATGATAGTATTCTTCATAAACCTACCAACCTTACTGTGAATGAATATGATGAAGTAAAAAAGCATACTGTGTATGGCTATGAAATACTCAAGAACTCAAAAGATATTTCAGAAACAGCATGTTATATAGCTTTATACCATCATGAACGGACCGATGGAAGCGGATATCCATACCATCTAGATAATAGTGTGATTCCACTTCAGGCAAAGATAGTCGCGATTGCCGATGTATATGATGCGTTAACTACAGATAGGGTGTATAGAAAAAGGATGTATCCTCATGAAGTAGTAGATTATATGTGCTCACTTAGTCAGAAACACTTCGATAAGGCATTACTTGATGCATTCACTAGTCATATCACTAGTTACCCCATAGGAACTGCTGTAATGCTAAACACAGGTGAAAAGGGCATAGTAGCCAGTCATAATAAGGGCTTTCCAAATAAGCCAATTATTCATGTGGTAGTTGATAAAAATAAGGAGAAATTAGAAACAGCAAAAGAAGTAAACCTTTTTATCTCACCTGAGATCAGAATAGTTGATATATGGGATATATAAAACTCGTTTTATTATGATTTTTAGTTTACAATAGAATATAAATGGTATATCCATATGGAATGAGGGATTTTTACCCTCGGTATAAATTAGGAATCTAGGGGGATAAAATGAAATTGAAATTTGAGGGAATAGAAATTCGTTATTTAAACGCTGGAGAAACTATAAATGGAATTTACATATTAAAATCGGCTGAATTGAAACTCTCATCTAATAAAAAAACTTATTTAGATCTTATCTTGAGTGATAAAACAGGAAGCGTGCCAACTAAGTGGTGGGATGCTAGCGAGGATGATTATTCGACCTTAAAACTAAATAAATTATATTATGTAAATGCTAGGGTTGATGTATGGAGAGATTCACTTCAACTGACACTGAATAAAATGAAATTGGCTGATGATGGGGACCAACAGTATATAAACGATTATGTGCAATCTGCCCCTATTAAAGCTGAAGATATGTTACAAGAGCTTTATCTTTATACTAAAAAAATTTCTAACTCTGAAATTCGTTTAGTGGTCAAGACTCTTCTTAGGCAAAAAGAGAACGAGCTGCTCTATTATCCTGCAGCTAAATCCTTCCATCACTCTATAAGAGGCGGACTTTTATATCATGTTCTACGTATGCTACGAAATGCTGACGCCTTGTGTAAAGTATATGAGGGAGTCAATTCTGATTTGCTTTTTGCAGGTGTTATTATTCATGATCTAGCTAAAATAGGTGAACTTAATAGTAATGAGCTAGGAATCGCCGAATACTCTACGAAAGGGCAATTACTAGGGCACATTGTTATGGGGGTAGAGCAATTAGATCAGGTGGGCAAGTTGGTAGGCGCATCAGAGGAAGTAATGCTATTATTGAAGCATATGGTGGTGAGCCATCATAATGAAGCTGATTTCGGAAGTCCAAAGAAGCCTCTATTTTTAGAAGCAGAGCTACTGCATCATTTAGATATGATTGATGCAAGGGTTTATGACTATCAAAATGCTGTAGAAAATATTGAAGCGGGACAATTTTCTGAACCAGTATTTTCATTAGATAGAAGGAGAATATACAAGGTTAATCTAAAAGATCAACTAGAGGACAAATAAATATATATGTTTTGTGTAAAGTCTAATATGATTATGTGTGTTTATATATAGATATTTTTATTGGTTATAGCAGTAAATAAATATTATAATTACAACGAAATCTAACAAATGGAGAGTTAGCATGATACATATTGAAAAAGTTGTGAATAATAAGCAGCGAGACAATTTCATCAAATTTCCCTTTAAACTATATGAAGATAACCCCTATTGGGTACCTCCTCTGTTATCAGACGAAAGATATACATTGGATGAGAATAAGAATCCGGCATTTGATTTTAGTGAGGCTGCACTATGGCTTGCTTATAAAGATGGCGAGATTGTAGGCCGTATAGCAGGAATCATTAGCCATAGCTACATAGAAAAATGGGGAAAACGTCATGCACGATTTGGATGGATAGATTTTATTGATGATATTGAAGTTAGCACCGCTTTATTAGGCACGGTTGAAAGCTGGGCCAAAGAAAAGGGTATGGATGCTGTTCATGGACCTTTAGGGTTTTGTGATTTGGACCATCAAGGCATGTTGGTTGAAGGATTCGAGGAATTAGGAACATTTATAACCATTTATAATTTTCCTTACTATATGGAACATATTGAGAAGCTTGGTTATGTAAAAGATGCCGAATGGATTGAAATTGATATAAAAGTTCCTCAAGATGAGAGAACAGAGAAAATATCTGCTTTAGCAAGTAGAGCAAAAGAAAAATACGGCTTAAGTGTTGTTCCACTTAAGAAATCAAAGGAAATAATACCATATGTTCCAGAGATTTTTGACTTATTGAATAAAGGATATGAGAATCTTTATGGGGTTGTCCCCATTACAAAAAAACAGGTTGATGCCTATGTTAAGCAATTTTTCTCATTCCTTAACATGGATTATATTTGCCTTATAAAGAATTCAGAAGATAAGATAGCTGGCTTTGGTATTATTATTCCTTCATTATCAAAGGCAGCACAGAAGAGCAAAGGACGTCTTTTTCCTTTTGGTTTCATTCATTTTCTAAAGGCAATAAAGAAAAATGATACTCTTGATTTATATTTAGTCGCCGTTAGGCCTGAATTGCAGTCAAAAGGAGTTCCATTTGTCATGCTAGATGAGTTAACACGGGCGGCCAAGAAAAATGGCATAGCTCAAGCCATTGCTTCTCCTGAACTTGAAACTAATCGTGCAGTTCAATCTATGTGGAGAAGCTATGATACACGGATTCATCGCAGAAGAAGATGCTATTTAAAGAATTTGAATAGTAAATCTACTGATATTAATACACCTGAATAGATTAGCAAAAACGACGAGAAGAGCTGGACTTTAGCACATCATGAGCATACACTATAATAATCATGCATTATTTGCATTCACCTTTGGCAGCATTATATCTAACGTATTATAGTTCAATTTAAGCTACTTATATAATATACTAACTATGATGACCCATATTTATAGATTAATTAAGGAGGATAAAAACATGGAAAACCTATATCCTTTCATATGGCTTATTCTTATTGTAATTCTTATTCTAATGGAAGCAGCTACGGTAAACCTTACAACCATATGGTTGGCTGGAGGTGCTTTGATTGCACTATTATTTTCGCTGTTATCTTTGCCATTATGGTCTCAGATTTCGGTTTTTTTCATTATTTCAATCATTTTATTAATATTTACTAGACCTCTTGCAATAAAGTATCTTAAAGTTGGAAAATATAAAACAAACGCAGACGCACTTATAGGTCTAACGGGTATAGTAATTAAAGATATATCCGAACACCAAACCGGACAAGTAAAGATAAAAGGTCAAATCTGGACTGCTGTGGCCAAAGAAGACTTTATTGCTGCAGATACTGAAGTTGTTATTAAGGCTATCGAAGGCGTAAAACTCATTGTTGAGAGTGCCGATTAGTAGCTTAATATTAATATTTATTATTTTAGGAGGTAAGTCATGGAATATGTAATTATTGCTTTGATTGTAGTATTAATTATCATTATTATCAGGAACATTAAAGTTGTACCGCAGGCACAGGCCTACATAATTGAAAGACTTGGTGCATATAAGGAAACATGGGAGGTCGGACTCCATTTTAAGGTTCCTCTAATTGACAAAATTTCTAGTCGTGTTTCAATTAAGGAGAGGGTTTTAGACTTTCCACCCCAGCCTGTTATTACCAAAGACAATGTCACAATGCAAATTGATACGGTAGTTTATTACTTTATTAGTGACCCAAAGCTTTATGCCTATGGCGTAGACCGTCCATTAATGGCAATGGAGATATTAACGACAACGACGCTTCGTAATATTATTGGTGATTTAGAGCTCGACGAAACACTGACTTCCCGTGATACTATCAATGATAAAATGCGTATTATTCTTGACGTAGCGACCGACCCATGGGGTATAAAAATATCTCGCGTAGAGGTTAAGAATATTCTTCCTCCTGCTGATATTCAAAATGCAATGGAAAAGCAGATGAGGGCAGAGCGCGAAAGACGTGAATCGATTCTTAGAGCAGAGGGAGAAAAAACCTCCAGTATTCTCGTTTCTGAAGGTAGAAAGCAGTCTGCAATTTTAGAAGCTGAGGCAGATAAAGCTTCTGTAATTTTAAGGGCAGAAGCGAAAAAGGAAGCTACTATTCGTGAGGCAGAGGGTGAGGCAATAGCTATCTTGAAGGTGAAAGAGGCTACGGCACAAGGCCTTAAATTGATAAAAGATCAGGAACTAACCCAAGAAGTACTTGCTATTCGTAGTTTGGAAGCATTTGAAAAAGCCGCTAATGGGCAAGCTACAAAGATTATTATTCCATCAGACATACAAAACATGGCCGGTCTTGTAACATCAATAAAAGAATTGGCTAAAGAATAAAGAAATTGGTTCCAAATATAAAAAATAGCTAAATAGATATTTGAGGTTAGAGGTTAGAAGTAAGATATTTAATATTATCTGTCTTCAAACCTCTAACTTTTTTATTATTAACGTAGCATAGCGTAAGAACATATCATAGCTTAAAAACACAGCATAACATACTAGAACTTAGCGCAGCCAAACGAATTACTCTTGAGTTCTTTTCTTATATTCTGCTAATAACAAATCAACCATTCGTCCATAGCTTTTCACGCCATCTTCTTGGCCGTTAAGCTTTAGGTAGGTATCGTTCATTTTATTAGCGATCTTTTGTGTTCTTCCTTGGAATTGTTGCCAATAGGCGCTTTGGCTTTCTAAATCTCGCCTATAGCTATCACTATAATATTCTATCAGGTTAAAATATCTGTCCGAATCCTCGGCATAAAGAGCATTCATAGAATACTGCAATGCCATCAAACTGCCTGAGTATTGAAAATCCACATCAGGATGGGCCATGCATGCAATATATGCTATATAATTAGCCTCGTCCTCCTTAGCAAAGCCTCTTTGGTGTGCCATTTCATGCATTGTAGTGGATGCAATCCCCATTTGTGGAGCATCTACATTGATGTTGGCTTCACCTGTAAGACATGAATAAACCCCAGTAAAGTTAAACTGGGACATAATTCTTGAGAATAGTACGGGCTTAGGTTTTCCGTATTGCCCCTCCATAAATGGATATTGCTTTGCTAGAGCAGTATATCCTGCTTGTGCACGCTCGAGTATAGATTGATATCCTCCATCGACTTGAAGGAGGCCCTTTTCATCTTCAGAGACCTGTTGCCTAAGCTCATTAGTTTTGTCTATATGCCATTTGCACATGGCCTCTAATTCATCAACAGACGATGATTCCACTGTTACACCAATATTTTCTGAAAAAGGAAGTCGCTCGTAATTTATATTCCAGACAGTGACCTGAATAAAAAACCATAGAGATCCAACCATAATAATATTTGTTATGAAAGGAATAAATACGTTCGGTTTACTTAGCCTGAGTGCTTTAATAATAAGAAATATAATGCGTGCTAGGATATATATTATCAGTATTATAATGCCTAACTCAGCGAAAGAGAAGGGAACTAGCCCCGTAATTATGCTAATAGGTTGCATTATAAATTTATATATTCCCCTAGAGTAATACATTTCAGTAAATTCAGGGGCAAGTGATAGGAGCTTTCTAATCAGTATTGCAAGAGGTATAAGCAGGAGGAATAATAATTTCCACTTATGAGTCTTCTTTTTAAATAAATTATTTGTATTCATATAGCCCTTCCTATTTTTTAAACTACACTTATTCTATCATTAATTATAAAATTTAAAATATAATAAATATCAGAAGAAATATTTGTATATTTTATGTATAATAAAGAAAAGCAGATATGTTTTGCAAAAAAATAATGAGGAGGCTATTACATGATTGAAAATGTAAATGGGGAACTAAAAAAATACTTAGAGGGAAAACCCATAGTAAGCAAACTTCTTAGTTTAGACATGATTATTCTTTATGTAGCGGTAGGGTTAATGATTTTAAACACAATTGTATCATTGGGTGGATTTGTAAGCGGGCTACTGCTATATGTTTTAGTGCTTGGTGTTGTTTTGTGTCTTGCAAATAGTAACTACACGGCATTAATGATAGGTTTAGGAGCTAATGCGGCATTAGAAATTGTTAGCATAATTATTTATTTGTTCAAGTATAGAGTTATAAGTTGGGGAAGTTTATATGCCGCTATTATATATGGTTTCTTTGCGTTTATGGCTTATAAAAAGACTTTCTCTAAGTAATACATATGAAAGATAAAATCTAAATAATTTAGCCGCCTGATTTTACAGGCGGTTTTTTAACTGAAAGCTAAAAGCAAAATAGGTATTGAGATTTTTTAAGATATGTTCTATAATTAGTTTTGTCTATTGTCGGGGTGTAGCTCAGGTGGCTTAGAGTGCTTGCTTGGGGTGCAAGAGGTCGCACGTTCAAGTCGTGTCACTCCGACCAAAAACTCGGACGGTCGTATTTGACTGCCCGAGTTTTTTACTTACTATCGTCCTTTGAATTTACGACTATCACAATTGGTCAAATCCTAGTCGCATTTGAACTGTTCCCAGTCGAAATTTTCCCAGTCAAAATGCTTCCAGTTATAATTCTTCCAGTCAAAGTTCTCCCAGTCAAAATTTTCCCAGTCAAAATCTTTCCAATCAAAATTTTTCTGGTCATAATTTTTCCAATCAAAATTCTTCCAGTCAAAATGGTCCCAATTCCAATCAGAGTTCCAGTCCCAGTCGGAATGAGGGGCTTTGTAATCGTGCTTCTCTTTTTTGATCTTACCTGAAAATTCGTTCCAATCCTGCTTTGGTTTTTCACTTGTTCCATAGTGACCAATAATCTCTTTGTTTCCTTCAATTAAATACATTTCTATAATATAAGCCTTATTACCCTTGTTGTAAGTGCCTGTAAACTTATTGTTAGTAACTGCTCCAATGATTTTGTTCTTCGCTTCCATACAGAAGGTTAAATTGTTGTTCTCTTGCTTAATTTGTACATTACCAAGCCCGTTAATAATCCATGTTCCGTTAAAGTCGGAAGGGGTAGGAAGCTTTATTAAATATTTGTTTAAAGTATCAACCTCACGTTTGCCATTCCAGGGTTTCATTTTTTTATTGTGCTTTTTATTATGATCAGTCATATCGCTGTGTTTACCGTCAAATGATTCGCCATCCTTGGATATAACAAACTCTATATCTCCCTTAATACCATTTTCTAAATAGGTTCCTATAAGCTTATTGCCAGAAAGGACTCCTTCTATTGTATTGTTGTTGCCATAGGTTCCATTGACATATATTCCGTTTTGATACAAAGACATCTTTCCGCGATCGGTAAACCATAAGCCAGACCAATTATTTGCTGCTTCTTCAGGAGGATTGGAAGGATAGTAACCATTATTATCAAATAAATAGGTTATGGTAGCGGTAAGAGTAGCGCCGTCCCAATCTATGTTACC
>CAYMAE010000055.1:0-11306 GCA_964388375.1 uncultured Ruminiclostridium sp. | reverse complement strand
TCCGCAGGAGCCTATCACAGGAATTGATGGCGGTTCAGTAAAGGTTATCCGTGAGGATGAGGGTGCAGAGCAGGGAGGTGTTCTGAACCTATTTATGACTACTCCCAGGACACTAAATCCTCTAACGACATCTGATTTATATGTAAAACAGCTCTCGGCCTTTGTGTTTGACTCGCTTTTTTATGAGGACGCATCAGGAGATATTAATAATGCATTAGTTAAGAACTATTCATTTAGTCAAGATGGACTTATCCTTGATATAGAGTTAAAAGATAATATTCTTTTTCATGATGGTACGACTTTTACCTCTGATGATGTTGAATTTACCATAGAAATGATAAAGGATGCAGGAAAAAAATCCATCTATTATCAACAGATTATGAGTATTCAAAGCATTAATATATTAACTCGTACAAAATTTAGAATAATATTGAATAAGGCTGATGAGGCAATCGTTGGTTGTCTTATATTCCCCATTTTGCCCGAACACATTTTTAAGGATTGGCCTATTGAAGGTCATGACGATTCTATGAAGCTTGTTGGTAGTGGGCCTTTTATTTTTGAATCATATGCTGATAATTCAATCAATCTAATAAGGAATGAATTCTGGTGGTTTTTAAATGAGGAAGATGGCCTTAATCACCCCATCTGGCTCGATGGTATATCCTTTAAAATCTACCCTAATCAATCGGATATGATACAAGCTTTCCAAAGGCAACAAATAGACATTGCGTGGCTAGAGCAAGGTGAGATAGAGAGCTATTCAAAGAGAGCTGACATATTTTTTAATAAGTATGTAAGCAATATTATTGAACTATTAGTTATGTCGTCCAAAGGAGGGGGCAACTCCCCTTTAGCAAAAGACGAATTTAGAAGCATTATGGTAAAATATCTACGTCATTATTCCTCTGAAAACCCTTTAGAAAAAGGTATGACGACGTTTGATTCAAATAAAGCTTCTGATTTTATGAATAAGGCTGAAACAATTGCAGCATTGGAAGAGATAGGATTTCATTATGATATGGACAGAGAATACCTGTACACATATAGAAATAATTACAAATATCCGGTAAAGCTGTCTCTTTCATATAATGCGCTTAATACAGATAGAGAGAAAATAAGCGTTTGGCTTACTGAAGCAATGGATAATATTGGGGTAATTATACAGACTAAAACAGCGACATCTGAAGATCTTCAAAAGCTAATCAAGAATGGCAAATTTGACTTGATGCTTCTTGGTAGTAGAATTCCTTTCTGCAGTAACCAGGGAGAAACGCTTAATGTTTTAAATTATAATCTTAACATGAATGAAGAGAAGGATGCTATTTATCCCCTTTACAGAAAATATGGTGCAGTTCTTTATCACAATTATATCAGGGGAGAGAGAAATCCTATTTGGAATAATATATATAATGGGTGGACTGAATGGTATTTGGTTCACACACAGCAATAAAAGATCATATCGGTATTCATAAAAGCTTGTATGAGGTTAAAAATGCTTGATGACCATAGTAATGACGTTGTATTAAAACGACCAGAACAAATAGATATAGAAGCCATAAAAAGGTGGTATTGCATGACAGATATCTTAGGCTATGCCACTGGCGCAAAGGACTTTTCGGAAATAGCCGAAATAATTCAATCACCCGGAAGGTCAAATTCTCTAATACTTATAATACATGAGCGTAACAGTAGCCATCCCATCGGATTTACATATGCAAATATTAATAAAATAGCTAATAGAACGATACTCTGGATAAGAATACTACTGATTGACCCTTGCTTTCAAAACAAAGGCTTCGGAACTGCCGCAATTAATAAGCTATTAAGTTATGTAAAATTAAGGTACAAGTCTATTACCTGCGTTGTAACAGTATCAGATAATAATGATAAAGGCCTTTATTTCTGGGAAAAGGCCGGATTTTCAAATGCACAGGAGTTAGAAGAATTACTACATCGCGAGGGCACATCGGGCGTGTCTATTATGAAAAAAGATATTTAGAATCAAAATAGGTGTTTGTATGAGAAGGCCCTTAGTTATATCAACTATCGCCCTTATATGCGGTATTATACTAGCAGATGTAAGTAATTCTCATAGTTGGGGAATAATATCTTTAGCTATTTGTCTTGCTATTTTTCTTTTACTTTATAAGAAGCTTAAAATCAAATCGTCTAAATTTGTTTTACTTGCTATTCCCTTATTAATATGTGGATATCTATTACAGAGTATAAATAGAGATTATTATTATAACGCTTGTAAGCAGTGGGAAGGGCAAAGTGTAACAGTAATTGGAACCGTATTTAACGAGCCCGAGTTTATTGAAGGTAAAACTCGATTTACTATAAAGATTAATTCGGTAAATGGTCATAAAGTAGGATCTGTAAGAGGGATAAAGCTTCAGGTTTCGATATATGATGAAGACCCAGTATCAAATCTTAAATACGGTTCAATAGTCTGCTTATCTGGAGAAATAAAAATTCCTCAAGGACAAAGAAATATTGGTGGATTTGATATGCAGAAATTTTTTGCGTCGCGTAAAATTTCGGGAACTATGGGTATGCCAATAAAGTCATTGAGGATAGAGGATGGATGGCAAGGGTCATGGCTAAAAAATACTGGCTATAAACTTAGGCAAGGAATGATTAGTATTCTTGATAAATCCTTGCCACCAAAGGAATCATCGGTTATAGCAGGAATGCTCATAGGATATACTGCAAAGATGCCTGAGGAGATGGAAGAGGATTTTAGAAGGGCAGGATTATCCCATGTAATGGCAGTATCAGGCGCAAACATTGCCTTTTTACTTGCACCATTGCTTGTGATTCTAAAAAAGATAGGATTTAACCCCAGATGGTCATCGCTCCTTTCTTTTCCGCTAATGATTTTCTATGTGTTTGCCACTGGAATGGAGGCATCAGTGGTAAGAGCCGCCATTATGGCTGGGGTAAATCTAACTGGCATGATTCTATGGAGAAAGACAGATATATATTGCTCCATGGCATTCTCAGCATTAATTATTCTGTTAAATAACAGCTTTATGGTTTATGACGTAGGCTTCATACTTTCCTATGCTGCTACTTTATCACTAGTAATTTTCTATAAGCCTATTTTTGAAAAGTTACCAGTAAAAATCCCTAAAATTATTCGCGATACTCTAGCCTGTACCATGGCAGCTCAGATAGGGGTTATACCAGTAATAGCATATTATTTTAATACATTTTCTATAGTATCTATTTTATCAAACCTATTAATTGTACCAATAACAGGATTTATCACAATTTTGGGGGCATTAATAGTAATTGTCGGCTGCTTTTTTCAATTTGGTGCTATGCTTATTGGTGTTTTAACCCTTTTAGTAGTTAATGTAATGCTTTTTGTAACAGAGACCATTGCGAAAATTCCATGGGCGGAAATTACTATTGCCACACCTAGCATAGCCTTAGTCATTATCTATTATTTCATTATTTTATATTTGCGTTATGCGCACCAAAAGCTACCAAAGGATGCTGGAAGAGCAGCATTAGCAAGCATTATTGCCATTTGTGGTACTATTATTCTAGTTATTAGCATTCCTAACCGGGCTCTGAAAATATACTTTACCGATGTGGGGCAAGGTGATTGTATTATTATCAGAACCCCACAAGGAAAGAACATTATTCTTGATGGTGGTGGGAGTATAAATGATATAGATGGTTCTTATGTAGGAGAGCGTGTTTTGGTTCCACTACTATACAATTTAAATATGCAAAATATTGATTTTATGATAGCTAGCCATAGCGATGCGGACCACACGGGAGGATTAAAAACTGTTATTGAAAAAATCAAGGTGCATAATCTTATTATAGCTGACGCCCCTGATTTGCCCATGCAGGAGTTGACTAGTTTGGCAGAGAAAAAAGGAGTATCTATTACTAAAGCAAAAGAAGGTGACATCATCTATGAGGAGGAATGGCTCACGATAAAAGCAATATATCCATTTAACGAACCCTGGTTAATGCCCAGAGGCAAAAAGACTAATGCTAATGAACTGAGTATCGTAACAAGATTAGATTTCGGAGATTTTAGCGCACTTTTTACCGGAGACATTGGATTTAGTACTGAAAAGAAATTAATAGACGATAATGCTAATAATGATGAGCTTAACTGTGATCTGTTGAAGGTGGCTCATCATGGCTCAAAATATTCAACAGACGAGAAATTTTTAGCTACAGTTAACCCTAGCTTAGCAATTATATCTGTAGGCAAAAATACATATGGACACCCAAGCCCCGAAGCCGTTAATAGACTATCAGAACAAGGATGCCTCATTTATCCGACTATTGATTGGGGAGGAATTTTGGTCGAGGTCTGGTATAATGAGGATAAAATGCGAGTTACCACTATAGTCAAATAAAGTACAGCGATTATTTCATTCAAACTTCAAACCTAAACAATTTGATGATATACTAATACCTAGCATAATCTATCATTCTAAGTGCTATGAACTAGGCTAACAAATTATGCTATATGATTTTTAAGGAGGCTAAATATATGAGTAAAGCCGATTTGATTTTTATTGATATGTGTAAAGACATTCTTGATAATGGATTTTCTGATGAAGGAATTGAGGTCAGACCGCGTTGGACCGACGGTGCCCTCGCCCATACTAGAAAGAGATTTGGAATAATTAATAGATATGATTTACAAGAGGAATTTCCTATATTAACATTGAGGCCCACAAACTTGACAGCAGCTATAGATGAAATACTATGGATATGGCAGAAGAAATCTAATAATGTGAATGATTTAAACAGTCATATTTGGGACGCATGGGCAGATGAAAAAGGCTCTATAGGAAAGGCATATGGTTATCAGCTGGGCATTAAGAATATATACAAGGAAGGGGAATTTGATCAGGTAGACAGAGTTTTATTTGATTTAAAGAACAATCCTTATAGCAGGCGAATCATGACCAATATATATAATCATACTGATTTGCATGAAATGAATCTATATCCTTGCGCATATAGTATGACATTCAATGTTACAGGTAATAAGCTTAATGCTATACTTAATCAGCGTTCACAGGATGTATTAGTGGCAAATAATTGGAACGTTACTCAATACAGCATTTTAGTGCATATGTTCGCCCAGGTTTGCGGATTTAAACCAGGTGAGCTTGTTCATGTGATTTCTGATGCACATATCTATGACCGCCATGAGCCATTAGTAAGAGAACTAATCTCGAGAGAAACAAAAAAGGCCCCCAAGCTTATTATTAATCAGGAAATAAAAGATTTTTATGATTTCACCACAGAGGATTTTGTGCTTGAAGGTTATGAGCCCGGTCCTCAAATTAAAAAAATCCCTGTTGCTGTTTAGGGCTATCTTAAGTAAAGGAGTACGAGTATGAAAAACAATCTTATTTTGATAGCTGCTGTAGATAGAAACTGGGGTATTGGCAATGATAATAAGCTATTGAAGAGAATACCAGAGGATTTAAAGCGTTTTTCTGAGCTTACTACAGGAAATATTATTGTGGTTGGCAGAAAAACATTAGAGTCATTCAAAGATAAAACCCCCCTACCTCAACGGATAAATATCGTTATGACAAGAGATGATAATTATATCTGTGAAGGGGCGGTGATTGTACACGATATAGATCAACTTGAAAGAGTGCTTAATAAATATGAAGAAGATGTATATGTTTGTGGTGGAGCAGAGATATATAGACAGCTATTGCCGTATTGTAAGAAGGCTCAAATAACACAAATTGATGAAATCTATCAAGCAGATGCATATCTAGTCAATTTGGATAATACACCAGGATGGAGTAGAAAAAATGTAGGCGAATGGCAAGAAAGTAGGTCGGGTGTTTGTTTTAGATATGTAGATTATAGCTTTGAAGCACGGAACATTTTAAACCACAAAGGGGATTTAGTATGAAAGACAGACTGCAGCGCTTTATGTATGGGCGGTATGGAAATGATAACCTAAATAGATTCATATCCATCTCTGCTCTATTGTTTTCTATTCTATCAATATTTACAAAAGGAGCGATAGCAAATTCTTTAACATTTTTATTGCTATTCCTCTGTTTTTTTCGTATGCTTTCGAAAAATATATATAAACGTCAACAGGAAAACCTATCCTATCTTCGCATAAAGAATGAAATCACTAATTATTTTAAACGCACAAAGCTTCATATAAGCCAAAGAAAGACGCATCGATTCTATAAATGTCCTTCATGCAAGCTCAAATTAAGAGTGCCTAAGGGGAAGGGGCTTATCACAATTTCGTGTCCAAAGTGCAAAGATTCCTTTAATAAGAAAACATGATGTGGTAGAAATTCATGTCTTATCAAACGTTATTTGCCGAAAGAAAAGCAGAAAAGTTTACTAGATGCAATTCAAACCGGATTTTCGTGCGTGATACTGGTAACTTAAGCTCTTGACAAATAGAAAAACATATTCTATCATCAAAGAAGTATATTTTTCCTCGCAATGACGGAGAGGAGTAAGCAATTAAGCCATCTTAGAGAGAGGATGCCAAGGCTGGAAGCATCTCATGGTGATTTTGTTGAAGGTCGCTCCCGAGCATGTATGGTTGAACTTGTACAACAGTTTGAATGTTCGTTTCACTTTTTATGAAACGCTTGTAAAGCTAGTTATCTAGCTAAGAATGATATGAAAAATGTTGTAACATAATTAGATCATACCGGTTAAGAGCCGTTATACTCTTTATAAGAGCCCGAAAGGGAATTTTGGTGGTACCGCGGAAGCAAGCTTTCGTCCAAGTTGTTGGATGAGAGTTTTTTTTATGGGAGAATTTATATGTTAGTTTTAAAAATAATAGCTTTTGTCCTTATTATAATTGGAGCAATTATTAATTACGGTGCAAAGGCTATTGCAAACAAAATGAATTTAGCTCAGAAAGTGACGGTCGACGAGGCAATGCAGCTTTCTGAAGAGGAATTGAAAGATTATAAAACTGCTAAAGCAAAGGTTAAGGTTAAGCTTGTGGGGTTATTAATTTTGTTACCCGGAGTACTATTAGTATTTTATTTATTTAGATAATTTAGATAAGCAGCGCAGATGTAATAAGGAGAGGATTTAATTATGATAAAGAAAGAAATTGAAAAAACATATGATCCTAAATTAATAGAGGAAATCATTTACAACAACTGGATGGAAAAGGGCTACTTCCATACCGTGCCTGATGCGAATAAAGAGCCTTTTACCATAGTAATTCCACCTCCAAATATAACTGGTCAGCTGCATATGGGCCATGCACTTGATAATACAATGCAGGATATTTTAATCCGTATGAAGCGCATGCAGGGTTACTCTGCTCTATGGATTCCGGGCACAGACCATGCCAGCATAGCCACAGAGGTAAAAATTGTTGAAAAGATGGCAGAGGAAGGCCTGACAAAAGAGGAAGTAGGACGAGATGGCTTTTTAGAGAGAGCTTGGGAGTGGAAGGATAAATACGGCGGAAGAATCGTTGAGCAGCTTAAAAAGCTAGGAAGCTCCTGTGATTGGGAGCGGGAACGTTTTACCATGGATGAGGGTCTATCAGAGGCTGTTAAAGAAGTATTTGTTCGCCTCTACGAAAAAGGACTTATTTTCAGAAGTGAACGAATCATTAACTGGTGTCCCGATTGCGGCACATCCATATCCGATGCCGAGGTTGAATATGAAGAACATGATGGTAGCTTTTGGCACATTAAATATCCAATTGAGGGCTCTGATGAATTCGTAGAGATAGCTACAACGCGCCCAGAAACCATGCTTGGAGATACAGCTGTAGCTGTTCATCCCGAAGATGAGCGCTATAAGCATCTTATAGGCAAAACAGTTATTCTACCTTTAGTTAATAGAAAAATACCCATTATTGCAGACTCCTATGTTGAGCGTGACTTCGGAACTGGGGTAGTAAAAATAACTCCAGCACATGATCCTAACGACTTTGAAATTGGTCTGCGCCATGACCTTGAGATAATTAATATACTAAATGAAGATGCTACTATAAATAAAAATGGCGGTAAATACGAAGGAATGGACCGTTACGAGGCTCGAAAAAAGATAGTTGAGGATCTTAAGGATTTAGAATTATTGCCACAAATTGAGCCACACAAGAATAATATAGGCTCTTGCTACCGCTGTTCTAGCGTCATAGAGCCAAGGGTATCCAAGCAATGGTTTGTTGAAATGAAGCCTTTAGCTGAACCTGCAATTGAGGCTGTGAAAAATGGAACCGTGAAATTTGTACCTGAAAGGTTTTCAAAGATATATTTTAACTGGATGGAAAATATTCAGGATTGGTGTATTTCTCGTCAGCTATGGTGGGGACATAGGATACCTGCATATTATTGCTATGATTGCGGCGAGACAATGGTTTCACGCCAGGCACCTAATAAGTGTACGAAATGTCAATCTGAGAATATTAGACAGGATGAGGATGTCCTAGACACGTGGTTTTCGTCTGCTCTTTGGCCATTTTCTACTCTTGGCTGGCCTGAGCAAACAGAGGACTTGAATTACTTCTATCCAACTAGTGTGCTTGTAACTGCATATGATATCATCTTTTTCTGGGTAGCAAGAATGGTCTTCTCAGGTATCGAACAAATGGGTAAGGAGCCATTCAAGCATGTACTCATACACGGTCTTGTGCGAGATTCCCAGGGAAGAAAGATGTCTAAATCCCTTGGTAATGGGATAGACCCTCTTGACGTTATTGACAAATTCGGAACAGATGCTCTTAGATATGCTTTAGTTATAGGAACATCGCCTGGAAATGATATGCGTTTTTCCGAGGAAAAGTTGGAGGCTAGCCGAAACTTTACAAACAAAGTTTGGAATGCTTTCCGCTTTGTCATGATGAATTTCGACGATAATGTTGATTTTAATAATATAGATGAAAGTAAATATACAGTGGCCGATAAGTGGATTCTAAGTCGTATTAATACAGTTGCTAGAGAAGTTAGCGAGAACCTTGAAAAGTTTGAGCTGGGCATAGCTCTTCAGAAGATTTACGAGTTTATTTGGGAAGAATTTTGCGATTGGTATATTGAACTAGTTAAACCTAGGCTTTATGACCGTGAGGCAAGTGGAAGACTCGAAGCTTTGTATGTTCTTAATAAAGTGCTGAAAGACGCCATGAAGCTTCTTCATCCATTTATGCCATTTATTACTGAGGAGATATACAGTCATCTAATCACTGATGATGAGAGTATTATGATTTCTTCGTGGCCAGAGTATATAGATGATATTATGTATGCTGAAGAGGAGAGGCTAATGTCATTTATAATGGCATCAGTAAGAGGAATCCGTAATTTAAGAGCAGAGATGAATGTTCCTATGAGCAGGAAGGCTAAGGCTATCTTTGTGACTGAGGATAAAGCTCTTAATAATCTTATAGATGCTGAGAAGGCTACTTTTGGCAGGCTTGCAGGTCTATCGGATGCAGTACACCAAAGTGATAAAGAAGGTATTCACAAGGATGCTATGGCTGTTGTTGTTGATGGGGCTGAAATATTCATTCCTTTAGAGGATCTTGTAGATATGAAAAAGGAAATTGAGCGCTTAGAAAAGGAAAAGGCCAACATCGAACAAGAACTTGATAGGGTTAACAAAAAGCTCAGCAATGATAGCTTTATTTCCAAGGCTCCTAAAGCTGTTGTCGATTCCGAAAGAGAAAAGTTAAAGAAGTATTCTGACATGTATGACAAGATTGTTGAAAGACTTGAAACATTAAATAAAGATTAATGTAATATAAATATGAAATAATTGACATTTTATTAAGTTTTATTATCATATAAAAAGTGATATCCTAAAGGTATATTCTTTTATGGGGGTGATTTTATTATTAGGACCAAAAAGGCTAGAATATTAATGGCCTTTTTCTCGACAATTCTTGTCGTGTTTATTAGTATAATGATTTCACAAAATCTCTCGTTGGGGAATATTGGTAAAGTGCCTGAACCAAACAACACTCCTACTCCTACACCAAACTATGAGCCAGGCATTGTTCCTAACGACCCTAATGATGTGGAAGATAATAAACTATACCTTACTAATAAGCAGAGGTATTATAAGGAGATCTTTAATCCTAATAGTACAAATATTCTATTATTAGGAACTGAGCCAACCGGTTTTAATTTTGATACTATTATGATTCTTAATATAGATAAGGTTACAAAAAAAGTAACCATACTCAGTCTTCCCAGAGACATATATATAGATTATAGTGACGCAGTTATTGATGCTCTTAGAGAAGCCAGACCTTCATATCTTAAAGAAAAGGGAATGAATCGCATAAATGCGACACCTTCAATTGGTAATGTTATTAAATACAAAGAGGGTGAGGGCCGTTTTGATAAATCCTATATTGATTTCCTTGCTGATATTATAGATGAGGTTTTTGGAATTTATATAAATGATTATGCATATGTAAAGACAAAAGGGTTTCGGAATCTTGTAAACTATTTTGGAGGCGTTTCGGTTTATGTTCCTGTTCATATGGAATATAACGATCCTTATCAGGAATTAGAGATATATATCGAAAAGGGAACCCAGTACCTTAATGGGGTTCAGGCCGAAGGCTATGTTAGATTCAGACAAGGTTTTGATGAAGAGGGCAATTTCCATAACTATGGAGATATTTTTAGAAAAAACAATCAGAATAGGTTTATCAAAGCATTCATATCTCAACATATAACAATAAAGAACTTAGGGAAACTATCTAAAATATCGGAAATCGTTAGCTCAAACGTCATTACTAGTGTTAAAGGTTGGGATGATATAGTAAAGTATGGAGCATTGGCTGAGGAAGCATTAAACAATAGCTATCCAATAGAAAATCTCAGCTTAGAGTTTGTTGAAAAAAACATCGGTGGTTCCTCCTATGTATTATTAAAATCAAAATAGTAGTTTAGATAATAATCATTATAAGGATATATTCTTATAGATATTTAAAGGCGGATAGTTATAAAGACTAGACGCTTTTTATTTATTATTAACTATTGCAATTCATAGATTATTAAAATTTTAAAATCTATTGTTAACATTTATGTGTTCTGTGTTATACTATATAAGTTGCAGTACGGTTGCTTGAAAAGCGCATAGAAACACAAAAAAGTGAACGATTGTGTTTGACAACCATCCATGATTGTGATAATATTAGTTTCCGTCACCGTTTGGAAATGCAAGCATGAAAAACATCGCGAAAAAAGTTGAAAAAATGCTTGACAAGAAAAATAGACGGTGGTAAGATATAAAAGCTGTCTCCGCCGACGAGAGATACAAAAACACTTGAAAGCGTG
>CAYMAE010000054.1:0-11479 GCA_964388375.1 uncultured Ruminiclostridium sp. | reverse complement strand
TCCGCTTACCGCTGCTTCCTTCCGGACCTGACGGGGTTCACAGTTCTGAATTGCGCAAGACCCAATCTTCATTGTACCTTGCAACATAACTGACTTTACACTTGCATGCCTCAGACAGGAATTCAACTCCGCTATAGCGGATTGCGGATACAGGGCGCCGCTAACTCCCCGTCTAGCACGGTAAATTTTATTATATAGGAATAATCACAGTCGTGCAAGGGATAAATAATGTCACCTAGCTTACTGATCTTTTGCCCTAATTTCGGTGCGTCGGATTTTACCACTTATAGTTTTGGGTAATTCCTCAACAAATTCTATTATACGAGGATATTTATATGGTGCAGTATGAGTTTTAACATAATCCTGTATCTCTTTTTTCAATTCCTCAGACGGCTCATAACCCTTGGTTAATACAATGGTTGCTTTAACTAGGTGTCCTCTTACAGGGTCAGGTACTCCCGTAACCGCACATTCTAAAACAGATTCGTGCTCCATGATAACACTCTCAACCTCAAAAGGTCCGATACGGTATCCTGACGACTTGATAATATCATCAGTTCTTCCTACATACCAGAAGAAGCCGTCCTCATCCCTGTAAGCTGTGTCGCCCGTATGATAGATACCATCACGAATGGCTAAATTTGTTTTTTCATCATCCCGGTAATACTCCATCATTAATCCTGAGGGCTTTCCATTATCCAGCCTCAAGACTATCTCTCCAACCTGGCCGGGGTCAACACTATTGCCATCCTCATCTACAAGATCCATGTCATATCCTGGTGAAGGTTTCCCCATGGAACCAGGCTTAGGCTCCATCCAATATGCGGTCATAAGGCAAAGCGTTGTTTCGGTCTGTCCAAAGCCTTCCATAAGCTTTATCCCAGTTAGGTCCTTAAATCGTTTAAACACCTGTGGATTCAAGGCTTCACCCGCAGTAGTGCAATACTTTACAGAGGAAAGATCATACTTCGATAAATCCTCTTTAATAAGAAATCTATAAATCGTAGGTGGAGCACAGAATGTCGTCACTTTATATTTTTCTATACGTTGCAACATTTCATCTGGATGAAAACGGTCAAAATCAAATGTAAACACCGCTGCCTCTGTCAGCCATTGACCATATAATTTACCCCAAACAGCCTTACCCCAGCCAGTTTCTGCAACAGTTAAGTGCAAACCCTCAGGTTCCACATTGTGCCAATACACTGCAGTAGGAATATGGGCTAGAGAGTAGTAGTGGTTATGTGCCACCATTTTTGGCATTCCAGTCGTTCCCGATGAAAAATACATAAGCATTATTTCCTCAGCCTGTGGCCTGTCATCACCTGTAGGCGCTATAAACTCGGGGGCTTGAGCAATTCCATCTTCGTAGCTTAACCAGCCTTCCTTTTTCGTGCGAGTAATAATCTTAATACTTAAAGTCTCAGTTTCAGCCTGTGCCTCATCAACTATGTCTGAAATATCTCCGTCCGAGGTGCAGACTACAGCCTTAATACTAGCAGCATTGACACGGTACACAACATCTTTAGCCATAAGCTGATTGGTAGCAGGTATAGCGATTGCACCGATTTTATGAAGTGCCATCATACAATACCACCATTCATAATGGCGTTTTAGGATGAGTAAAACTGCATCGCCTTTTTTTATGCCTAGACTTTGAAAAAATGAGGCTGTTTTATCGCTATATTCTTTCATCTCTTTAAATGTGATAAACTTTTCATCCCCAGCGTCATTGCACCAAACCATAGCCATTTTTTCAGGCTTATCTTTAGCTAGTCTATCAACAACATCATAAGCAAAATTATAGTACTTATCCCTTTTGAAGGTTACTTTTTCAACATTACCTTCGCTATTTAGTGTCTCATTTACGAATTCTTTATAAAGTCTCGACATATTAGCCCATCCTCCCGTCTTGATCCCTGATTACAACTGCCAAGAAGACGCAGGTTTGGCCCTTTGTCGCAACCATTCCATGTTTTTGCAAAGCATCATAATATAAGGAGTCTCCTTCTTCCATAATAAACTCATAATCATCAATTTTTACTTTTAATGATCCGCTTAGAATATAGTCAAACTCTTGGCCATCATGATTCCTTTGTAGAATTTCGCCCTTATCTGCGTCTTCATCATATCCAGCCTCAACTAAGAAGGGCTCGGCATTCCTATTTCTGAATAAATACGCTAGGCTTTGATATCTAAAGCCTTTTCTGCGTTCTATTGAAAGGCCTCTTCCCTTTTTTACATGGGTATATTTAGTTAGCGTGGGGCTACTACCAGTTAAGAGCTCACTTATATCCAAGCCCAAACGATCGGCGACCTTATATAAGAAAGTAAAGGAGAAATCTCTTTTTCCTTCCTCATATTCTAAATAGTCCTCTGGGCTAACTTCAACAAGCTTAGCCATATCTTCAACCGGAATGTTGAAGTCTTCTCTTAAGCCTCGTATTCGCATTGCAATTTCAATAATCTTGTCATCCACAATCTCTACCTCCTAAATATTCATATTAATAACCTAAACCTTAAAACAATAACCATATCTATGGTACAAATAACTACAACTGGTAAAGGCTCTTGTATATAATTAATAAAAAAGCTCGTCACAGCAACAAATAATCTTGTGCTGGGACGAGCATTATTACCCGTGGTACCACCCATTTTCAGCTATTAAAAGCCCTCTTATAAGGTTCTAACAAACCCTTGCCTGTAACGCGGCCCACGCGATACCTTACACAAATTCAGGTATCGGGCTCCGGAGTGATGTCTATAATTGAATTCCTGCCTGTTTACACCAAACACAGGCTCTCTTAAAAGGAAAATAAAAATATAGAGGCTCCTTCATTGCCTTTTAATGCTTATTGTTCTTATCATACAATTTCAATTCTCTTATGTCAATAAAAAATTATGCATTGTTTTGTTTAATTCTGTTCTCTAAATTTCTTAATGACCTTCAGGCGCGAGAACTCTTCTCTTTCCTTTTCTTCCAGCACATTTGTTATGGTAGAAGTAATGTTTTCGTACCTTGGAATCATTATATTCTTAAGCGCATTGGTTCGCTTCATGGTTCGTCTGATATTTGTTGCTAATCTGTATATGGAGTTTTCAATTTCCGCTAATTGAGCTGATAAAAACTTAACCTTTTGAAACTTTATCCTTGCTATATCAAGCGTTCCATTGGTCATTCTAAATCCATAATAAGGTTTAGCATCCTTTTCATTTATTGAAATTATAGGTATTTCAACCCCCATAACGCTCTTATTTCTTATCTGTATGCTATCTTCCTGGGGTATGGCAAATCCTATTTGCTGAACAACTGAAATACCTAGGCTGATATTGGCCTTTTGGAGTGCCTCATACGCTTCTTGGAAGACAACAATGATTTCCTCATTTAGCTTTCTTGCCTCATCAACCATGTTCATCATTTCCCGCACCAAGATATTGCGTTTTTTATCCAGAAGCTCATACCCCTGCCGAGACAATGACAAAGAATTCTTTGCGATTATTAGATTACCTTTGGTGGGGAATAATGTCATGTCCATGATTAAAAGTCTCCTTCCCCCGATTCATTAATATCATAGTACTTATCCACAGTTTCAGGTGAAAGGCGATCTAGTTCCTCTTTGGGCAATAATCTTAACAGTCTCCAACCAAGGTCAATGGTATCTTTTATGCTACGATTCTCCTGAAAATCCTGTGCTATGAAGTTTTCCTCAAATTCACGACCGAATTTCATATACAGTCTGTCTATATCACTAAGTTCTTCTTCACCTATTACAGATGCCAATGCCCTAACCTCCTGCACATTTGCATAGGAAGCAAAGAGCTGGTTAGCAACCTGGGGATGATCTTCTGTTGTATAACCTTCACCTATACCGTCCTTCATAAGGCGCGAAAGAGAAGGTAGAATGCTGATTGGCGGATAAACCCCTTTTAATGAAAGATTTTTGTCTAAGACTATTTGTCCTTCTGTTATATATCCAGTCAAGTCTGGAACGGGATGGGTTATATCATCATTGGGCATAGTCAGGATTGGTATCTGGGTTATAGAGCCCTTACATCCCTTAACCATACCAGCACGTTCATATAGCGAGGCTAAATCGCTGTATAGATATCCTGGATAACCTTTTCTTGAAGGAATTTCTCCTTTGGAAGAAGAAATCTCACGCAATGCCTCGGCATAGGATGTCATGTCGGTCATGATAACGAGTACATGCATGTCTTTTTCATATGCTAGATACTCCGCTGCAGTTAAAGCACATCTCGGTGTTACTATCCTTTCAACAACAGGGTCATTTGCCAGGTTCAAAAACATGACCACCCTGTCTAAAACTCCACTTTGCTGAAAACTTTGTCTAAAATATTCAGCAACATCATGCTTAACACCCATCGCCGCAAACACTATAACAAAGTTATCATTTTCAGAATCACTGATTTTCGCCTGGCGAACAATCTGAACTGCCAATTGATTATGAGGAAGCCCACTTCCGGAAAATACCGGGAGCTTTTGTCCGCGAATAAGTGTGGTAAGTCCGTCAATAGAGGAAATACCTGTCTGAATAAAATCTCTAGGGTACCTTCTCATCACTGGATTAATGGGCTCACCATTTATATCCCAGCTTTTTTCCGGATATATTTCTCCCAATCCATCTACAGGCCTTCCGACTCCATCTAATACTCTTCCTAAGATTTCCTTTGATAGGGGCAGTCTCAAAGGCTTTCCAAGAAGCCTGGAATGTGTGTTCTTTAATGATATACCGTTTGTTCCCTCAAATATCTGCAGTACACACATTTCACCATCAATTTTTATAATCCTACCAAGTCGCTTATCTTTACCTACTGTAACTTCTACCACTTCTTCATAGGAAGCATCCTTTACTCCATCAATTACTATCAATGGACCAGTGATTTCTTTAAGACCCATGTATTCTACGTTCATACTTCCTTTACCCTTTCAAAGACCAATAGGCCTCGCACATAATTTAACTTTTTTTGGATTTTACATTATGTTACTAAATAAATATTGTGGAACTTGATGTTAATCGTTTGCGGGGCATTAATCTATTTATAACCCGCTTCTATTTCTTCGAGGATAATTATACATTTCTTATTAAACTCATCAAAAGCGCCAAAATCTTCATTAGATATATTATATTTAATGCGTGTAAGCTCATTAAATACACCGGAATTCTTTATAACAGACACTGGAATTCCACGAGATACAAGTTTAACAGCTTTCTCATGAAGCCGTAGTATTGATTCCATCATAAGATACTGCTTTTTAAGCGGAACATAAGTATCCTGCTCGTGATAAGCATTTTGTTGTAAAAAGCCCTGCCTTATGACCTTGGCTATTTCTAGCACAAGTTTCTGTTCATCAGGTAGAATATCGCTGCCTACAAGCTTAACTATATCTAATAGTTTCCCTTCTTCCTGAAGAATCCTTACTATCTGGGCCTTCTTATCCATAAATTCTGGGTGAGCATTTTTGCTATACCACAAAGAAAGCTCATCACTGTATTCACTGTAGCTATTAATCCAATTGATGGCAGGATAATGCCGTGTATATGCCAAAGCTTTGTCAAGCGCCCAAAAGCATCTTATAAATCGTTTAGTATTCTGGGTAACTGGCTCTGAGAAATCTCCTCCTTGGGGCGAAACAGCACCAATTATTGAAACCGATCCTTGAGTCTTGTTATAATTTTCAACACGTCCAGCTCTTTCGTAAAATTCAGAAAGCCTTGATGGTAAATATGCTGGGAATCCCTCTTCGGCAGGCATTTCCTCCAGTCTGCCAGAAATCTCCCTGAGCGCCTCAGCCCATCGTGAAGTAGAGTCTGCCATTATTGCTACATCATAACCCATGTCACGATAATACTCAGCTAGAGTTATACCTGTGTATATTGATGCCTCTCTTGCTGCAACGGGCATATTTGAGGTATTACCTATTAGTATAGTTCTTTCCATTAAAGGTCTTCCGCTTCTGGGGTCAATGAGCTTTGGAAAATCCTCTAAAACTTCAGTAATTTCATTCCCACGCTCTCCGCAGCCTATGTAGACAACAATATCTGCGTTAGCCCACTTTGCCAATTGGTGCTGAGTAAGAGTTTTACCAGTCCCAAAGCCTCCAGGAATAGCCGCTGCTCCTCCCTTTGCTATAGGGAACAATGTATCAATAACCCTCTGACCAGTAACAAGAGGTATATTTAAAGGAAGTCTTTGAAGGTATGGTCTTGGTTGACGCACCGGCCACTCCTGAACAAGGCTAAGATTATTTATTACCTTCCCACTTTTAACCTTAACTATTATTTTATCAATATTATATTGTCCGTTTTCTGCAGCTTCAATTACCTCTCCCTCAATGTCGGGAGGTACCATAATTCTATGATTGACTAATTCGGTCTCCTTGACCTCAGCCAAAACCTGGCCCTGCTTTACATAATCTCCAGGCCTTACAAGTACCTTTACATCCCACAGTTTTTCTCTGTCTAGATTATCCATAACGCTGCCGCGTTTAATGAATATACCTGTGTCTTCGGCTATTTTGGCAAGCGGTCTCTCAATGCCATCAAAAATATTACCGATGATGCCCGGCCCAAGCTTAACGGTAAGAGGCTTGCCGGTTGAAACAACAGGTTCACCGGGTTTGAGCCCTGTGGTGTTTTCATAAACCTGAACAATTGTTTCATCTTCTAAAACCCTAATAACCTCCCCGATAAGCCTATCGTAACCAACCAGCACCATTTCAAGCATCTGAAAGGCGTGCTTACCGCGGACCTTTATAACCGGACCATTTATTCCGTATATAGTACTGTTTGATGTGTTTTCCATCTATCCACCCTCAATTTTATAGTGATTCAAGTTAATTTAGTCAGTCAATAGAAAGTCCATAATTCTTTAAGAATTCAGATTTTTCAGCATCTAACTGGTTGATGAATGAACAATCATACATTAACTCTTTAGTCTTGTTACATATGAGGCATCCTCCTAATAGGTGTTCCTCACTGTCCAATACTTCGAACCCGGCTAGAGACTCAGAATTAATTTCTTCAATCAGTGGAGCATCTTCATTGTCGGCATAAACGACTATTTCTCCCTGACCTGCTTGTTCTAAGCCTTGTAGGATTATCCTTCTCATATAGTTCTTATACTCTTCGCTGTTTTTAAAGGCTTTAAGCTTTTCCTTGACGCTTGAAAATACAGAATTTAGAATTTCTTCTCGCCTATTAAACAATGTTTGTTTGCTTGCTAAAATCGCCTTTGAGACTTCCTCGTTATGTTCCTTCTCAATTCCGATTAATGACTCCTGAATCTGAGCATACGCTTTTTTTAAATACTGAATCTCTTTCTCTGAAATGGTTTTTTCGCTATCTTTTTCAGCTTTACAAATCATTTCATTTTTTATGGCATCTGCTTCCTTCATAACCTTATGTGAAAATCTATTGAACTTTTCCTCGTTTTTATTCATAAACTTCTCCTGCCTATTGTCATCATGACCAGCATTATAGCTTAATTCCAACGGCTTCATTAACACTTTTCATAATATTATCTGCCGGACGTCTTGTTCCATGCCTGTCAGGAATTTCTAAAATTAGTTGTCTTGAGAGCGTAAGCTTAATATCTGAGATAACGTCAGGAATCATATCTGCAATTATTTCAGTAACAAGAATAATTCCTATATTTTTATCTGCCATTGCCTTTTTCAAAGCATCAAGAATTTCATCACGCTCGCGAACAATTACACCGTCCACCCCAGCCAGTCGCAGGCCAATTTTTGTATCAATATTATCACTAATAAGAAACATCTTCATCATTAAAACCCCGATTAAGAATTAAGAATGAGAATCGAAACGATAAGGCCATAAATTGCTATACCTTCTGCAAGGCCAACAAAAACGAAGGCTTTACCAAAAATTTTGGGGTCTTCGCTTAATGCACCTAATGCTGCCGCTCCACTTGAAGCAACGGCAATACCGGAACCTATGGCTGAAATACCAATGGCTAACGCTGCAGCAATGTACTTAAGACCATCAGCAGCCGATGCTACGGCTTCGGTTTCCCCAGCGGCAGAAGCTGATATTCCGCCTGACAAAATTACTATAGTTGATACAATTAAAATTCCTGCCATCGCAGTAACATTCATACCCATAAGCTGTTTATGATTTTTGCCCTTAATTCCTTTGTTAACACAAACAACTCCTATGCCTATTGTTGATAAAACTAGAGCAATTGCAATAACTAATATAAATACCATAACACTGACCTCCATAGCCTATTATTTTATATTATTCTTAGCTGACAGTATTCTGTCAGCCAATTTTACTTATTCTTCACTAACCCGTATGGGTTTAAACTCATGACCTTCGCCAATATAATATCGACCGAACATTTCATAAAACTCCAAGCGCATACACTGTATTCCTACAATAAGTCCCTCAAGAGCTATTGTTATTACATTACCTAATATAATGATGAGTACGCCACCTGCTCCCCTCGTCATTCCATATAAAGTCCATACCGCAAGGGACAGACCTGCATGATTAAGTGCAAAAGCGCCTACTCGTGCAAATGAGACCGTGCTAGAAAAGAAGGACAGTAATGTTTCAAAAATATCAAAACCTGACTCAACAAAATAAATACCTTTTTCATGCGGCATAATATTTTCCTTGCCCAAAATCAAGTTTTCCAAGGGCTCCTTAAGAAAAATCATCAGTAACGGAATAATTATTACTAAGACAAGAATTAGCCCTGATAATGCAAACTTCCCCGTTTTCAAAAAGACCAAAACTACAGCCACCAGGCCCCCATAAAAAATCAGGCCGGCTAGACCGTTTTTGTCAAAGAGCAACTTGCCCCACTTCCGCATTTTAATGCTGTTTATTATATTTGCAATCATGGTTAAAATAATCACAAAAGCTCCATAACCCACTGATACATAAAGTATTGTATTAATGTTTGACTTACTGTGAAGGGGACTTAACCATATAGGTGATAGTATTTCTTCATTTCCAAATACACTTCCATATACAAAGCCAAATAAAACTGAAGATATCCCTACATAAATCATCACACCGCCCAAGGGCATCTTTTTGATTTTATATAGTAATAATCCCGCTATGGAAATAATAGCGCCCTGCCCCACATCACCAAACATAAATCCAAACATAAGTATAAATGTAATGGCAAGCAATGGGGTTGGGTCCATTTCCTTGGGTGAAGGTAATCCATACATGGTAACCAAGCTTTCAAATGGTTTAAAAAACCAATTATTCTTCATGATGGTGGGAGGTATAGCATTAACAACACAGTCCGGATCTTCAGATGCTATGACTACCTGGTCTATAGCATTAATTCCGTTATTAAGATTATTATACTCCGAAGATGGTATCCAACCAACTACAAAGAAAGTTTCATTGCTGTGTGAACATAAGGTTCTAACCTCGTTTAATTTATCTATATAAACAACTCTATGCAATAAGCTTTTAAATTCCTGCTTCTTTGCTTCCATAAAGCTATCCATCTCATTTTGTGCTTGTTTAAGCTTTTCTTTCAATTCCTCAATTTCAGAATTCATTTTTTCAATTGTAATTTTGGGAGTGCCTTTGGCATCACCGGAAATACGCACCCGGTTAAAGCCCATAGTTGCAAAAACATTGTCAATTGACTGTGCACCCGATGCAGGCATAAAATATGACAGCCATATATAGTCATCCTCTTCTAAGACCGGTACAACAACAACATCCAGCTCGTCCAAGTATTTTTTTTGCCTGTTATATAGACCCTTTGGTGCTGTTCCAAAGCGGAATTTCATAAATGAAAAACGAAAAAGCTCATCTATATTTATATTAAGAGAGGAAAGCGGAAGAATCTGTTTAATAATCTGCTCTCTTTCACTTATATCTGCCCTGTTTAGCTCATTCTCTTTCCTGAAATTCGATAGTTTGTCCTCAATTTCTTTGGCAAAGCTCTCAAGAACTTTAGTATCTATAGGCTCTAGAAGTTCATTTTCTATAGTCTCTAGGTCATAATTCTCTATCTTTATTTGAAATTCTTCGTTGAGTACTTGCATCCTTTTGAGTATATTCTCAAGTGAATGATCACCTTCAAAAGGAATTACGCCCGGGACATTTGGCTGTTTATAAGCAGGTTCGAGCTCAATGTTTCCGTTGATTATATGCTTAAGTACTAATTCATCGAATTTACCTATCGGTCCCATTATTCGGATATATTTCATTTGTTCGATAGCCATTTGCCTTTACACCCTTTCTTTTCTACAAATTCATCCCTATAACATATTTACGGATTTCCCCTTCTGAAAGGCCGTACCAAATACCTTCAATAATTGAAATAAGATTCGACAATTCCAACTCTTTCAATCTTAAGTATGATATTATGCAAGCTACAGAAAACGGCTGCATTCGAAAATACTTTCTGTAAAGCTTGAAAATATAATCTAAGTACTTATGCTCTAAGAGGCGTTGATCTTGGCCCTCAAATAAAAACCCGTAGGGTGTTTTACTTAATCTTAGTAAATATTCTTCAATATCAGCCGCTTCCAACAAGCCGTCTATGGTCTTCTTATTGAGCTTGTTAGTGTTATGTGTCGTATAACTTTTTATTATTTCATTAGATACATTGTAAAAGTATTTACCTCGGTATATCCAAAAAATATTGAAAATATCGGACTCAATTCCCATAAGTTCTTTTGCAATTAAAGCATCAGACTTGTTTAGTAACTTAATATACGTTTGACTTGTACTACTAAGATAGTATAGATCCAAGGTCATCTCCATATTAAATAGGCGGTTCTCTATATTATCAGAAAGAAAAGGCTTTAATAATTCGTAATAGCATGTCCCCGCAAGCCTTGAAAGAAATTCTTCCAAATCTCTAGAAAGTGCAAGCTTAGCGATATTAAGATTGTCATGTTTTGTAAGAAAGGCAAGGGGGTCTTCTAGAGTTTTTTGATCTATGTTTCCGGATTCAAATTTTCTCAAGATAAGCTTTATGCTCTCTATTTCAACCTTTAAATAATAAATATTTATAAACTTCTTCAATTGACCGTCTGAAAATTTTAATAATTTTGAATAACCACTCATTATATCTTTTTTTAAAGCGTTTTCCAGCTCCAATCTACGTACAAAAATCTCATCTATGTCTGCTAGTACGTTTCTATAATGGGTATTATGCTTTAAGTATGATACCACTTCGCTTATACTTTTTTTTTGAATTAGCACACTGTAATCGTCCCTGTTTAAAAGCTTACCGAACATAGCTCTAGATTTACCCGACAATGCACCATATTTCATCTCTTTGAGCATAAAATATCACCTTCCGAGAATTCGGTCAAAAATCTGACTTTCCCAAGTGCCGCGGTTATTTTCCACATAAGTTTCCAGCATACGAATCTTTCCCTGAGTATTTCCCTCGATCTTTTCAAGCTTTGCATCAGCTTCTGAACGGCCTTTTTCTCTTAGCTCTTCTA
>CAYMAE010000053.1:0-11606 GCA_964388375.1 uncultured Ruminiclostridium sp. | reverse complement strand
CTCTTTGTGCTATGGACTTAGCTTCTTCATACCATTTAAACATAAATTTTCACCTTATACTTTTACTCTATCCTCATAATAATAATACATCTGGGATTAAGACACAAGAAGTTATCATGCTTGCTCAACCTTTGTTCTTATGCTACCATAAATAAATAACTTTGCTCAATTAGGAGATTCTGTTATATGAAGAAAAAGGACTATTTAGTTATATTTTTTGCCATGCTATTAATTCCGTCATTTTTTGTTTTCAAGCCTATTTTGCAAGCTATATTTCCGAATATGGACAGTTACAGTGCCACACTTCTAAGGAGGGCGCTTGCTAGCACAGCCGTAGTAATTTTTATAATGGTATTGAGGCTTTCAGAAGGGGTAGGGACTTTCTCCTTAAGGCTTAATAAAGGCGTTTTAGCTCTTCTTCCCGTAGCAGTGGTATCGTTTATACCACTTTTCAATGGTATAAATATACCAAGCGCTTGGATGCTGGTATCAACTATCGGAATAAGCCTGATGATTGGTTTTTATGAGGAGTTAATATTCAGGGGTATACTACTTAGTAAGCTTGCCGAAAGGGGGCGAAAAAGTGCACTTTTAGTATCATCGGCGCTATTTTCCTTGACGCATCTTTTAAATATGGTCGGTGGAGCGGATATCCTAGATACAATTGTACAATGCGTGTTTGCTTTTGGATTCGGTCTCGTAGTAGCATCATACAAATTCGACTGCGACAATCTATTGGCAATAATAATCGTTCATGCCCTATGGGACTTTAATTTTAAGATTGCTGATACCAATTTCACTGATACCGTGGATATAATACACAGCCTCGGGTTAGTGCTGGTTTTGCTCTGGGGAATATACCTTTTATTTTCAAAACATATAAAAAATGCGTCAGAATTTGAAGCTGAAGAGCTTGAAGCTGAAGAGCTTGAAGCTACAGAGCCTGAAACAGCAGAGGTTGAATCAGCCGAGCTTTAGACCGTCAGAATTTGAATCGGCAGAGGCTGACTCGGCAAAGCTTGCAGCGTCAGAGTCTTAAAAATGACCTTAAAAAGAAAGAGGCAGTGATTAACCGCCTCTTTCCATATTAAACCCTTTGTTTATCCAATCGCTTTTGCCTGTAACTCAGAAGAAGCTATTGCAGCTCCTACAGCAGTAGCAAACTCTGCATGCTGTGGTATGTGGAAGGGTATTCCAAATAGTTCGGTTAACATGTCAAAAATGCCTCTGGCTTGTGGTACATTGGTCAGATTACCCGTTAATACTATATCCTTTACCTTAGCATTTCGTGATGCAAAAACTGCTAGCATGCCAATCGTTTGAAATACTAGATTTATTATACCAAGTGCTATGTCTGCATTCGAGGCAAGATCTACTATCTTTCCAAAATTAGAAGCCGTCGTTTCTTGAGTTAAGCCTACTACCTCCTCATGAGATATGTCGGCAATAGACAGGTCAACTTTTTTTAAATCTCCACCTTTAGCCATCTCAATAATATCGGAAAAATTCCTAATATTGAGCATCCGGTTAGAAAGTCCTAAAAGGGTTCCTCCTCCTACACCGGATCCACCAAGGTGATACGCATGGTCTTTTTCAGCCATCACATAGGCTGTACCGGTTCCCATACTGACAATAATTGCTCTATTCAAATCAGTCATGAATAAGCCTCCTAGACCAATTGCAAGAAACTCTTCTACCTTATATGTCGGTATCCCAAATATTTTCTCATCGATAAAAGAAGAACCCACTCCAGTAACCATAATACGCTGAATATCTGAAAGATTTAATTTGTTTTCATTAAGAAATTTTCCGAAAGCACCATATACAGATGAAATAGGATCTGTAGCTTTAACTAAAATGGGGCTAAACAGTTCATGACCATCATAGCCAATAATTTTAGTTGTGCTCCCTCCAATATCAATGCCTACTATTCTAACCATTATATAACTCCTCTTATTTTTTACTTCTCTTGCTATATTTGGAATATGCAATCACTATTGGCATTGTTATAAATCCACTTATAATGGACTCCACAATACCATTTGTTGTGAATACTGTTGCAAATATAGTTCCAAATGGAGCACCAAAGGCTGCTACTACTTCCTTTGCATAAACAATGTATAGCATTAGAAAAACAAGCACTGTATTAGTTAAACTACCGGCAAATCCCCCTACAAACGAGCTTACACCATCTTTAAATGAAGATTTTTTGAATAGCTTTGATATCAAAAAGTAAACATAATAGGCTGCAACCCCTATAAACATTCTTGGAAATACCGAAACCAGCGGATTCATAAATAGCGGGTCCAGCAGTGTAAGAGGTCGTGTAATAGCAATAATAAGACTTATTATTCCAAAGGAAGTACCCATTATTAACCCACCAACAGGTCCAAGAACTATACCGGTTATTATAGTTGGAATATGTGTAATGGTCGCGCTAATCACTCCTAGTGGAATAAATCCTAAAGGAGTTAAGCTCATAATGATTGTGATGGCCAACATTAGGCCGAGAAAAGCTAAGCCTCTCGGGCTTTTTAATTGTTTGTTCATTTTTTCCTCCGTTCTCATTCCCAAAATGGGATATGATTCGAAATTTAATTATGTGCATTTTGTCCGGCTTTATATCTAAAATACCGGCAAAATAAATATAGCATAATATCGTATAATAGTGCAACAGTAAATAATGTATCATTCTTTACAATTTAATATCTTCTTTATATGTCGTATATGGTAAAATAATGTGATAACATATAGATTAATAATATTATGTAGGTGATTATTTTGCATCATGTATTCATTGTAAATCCTGTCGCGGGTAAGGGACGTGCGTCGCATATGGTTGAGGCTATTAAAGAACGCTTTAATCGTTTTTCACAAACCTATGAAATAATGGAAACTGAGGCCCCTCACCATGCTCAAGAGTTAGCTTCACAGGCTGTAGCTCAAGCGACAGAAAAGAATGAATCCTTGCGATTATATTCTGTTGGCGGTGACGGCACCTTAAACGAAGTTATTAACGGCATTATTGGGGCTGACATAGAATTGGGCATCATCCCCTGTGGTACAGGTAACGACTCTTCACGTACACTATACCCCGTGACTGATCCTTTTAAGCTTATTACGGTCTTACCTATCTCTTCTTCATCTACTTTTGATTTAGGAAAGGCCAATGATAGACACTTTTTTAATATAGCTTCCATTGGCTTTGATGCTGATGTAGTTATGCAAAGTCGGCGCTATAAATCCATAGTATCCGGTTCAATGGCATATGTGTTAGGAGTCTTATCTGCACTCATAAAACTTAAAAAGCATAAGCTTCATATTACCATTGATGATAACAAGATTATTGAAAAGGAGCTTTTATTATCTATATTTGCGAATGGCACTTATTATGGAGGCGGCTTTAAAGCTGCTCCAGACGCAGTAATGGATGATGGACTCTTAGATTTTTATCTGGTTGATGCCATTTCTCGCTCTAGAATACTGAGGTTTTTGCCCAAGTTTCGTAATGGTAACCATACCGGTATGGATGAGGTAGATTTCAGCAGAGGAACAAAAGCCATAATTGAAAGCAATGAACCCTTTCCTGTGAATATTGATGGAGAGCTAAGTGTTGAAAAGTCTCTTTCAATCGAACTTATTCCCGAATCAATAAAGATTATTGTTCCTTAGGAAGCAAAAGAGCATTTTCTTTTTTATTAATAACATAAAATCCGGTGGGATTCTCCGGGTTTTTTTTGTTGTATAAAAACGACTTGCCGTCTAACCCTAAGAAAGCCCCCCCTGCTTCTGATACTATGATTTCCATAGCCGCCGTATCCCATTCCATGGTTCTGCCATAGCGATAGTAGGCCTCGACATCTCCCTTGGCCAGAAGACATCCCTTATATGCACTTCCTGCTATAATAACCTCGCTTATCATATCCTGATTTGTCATTATGAGCTTATCAAGTCTTTTATCTTCATAAGAGCGGCTTTTAGCTAATCTTATATTCTTTGTTCTTTCAGATACGAATATATTCTTTCGTTCATTATTTATTTGCGAATATGCGCCCATTCCTTTCCACGCATAGTATAGTTCTTCATAAACAGGCACATATATTACTCCACCTATAGGACTCCCTAATTCTGTGAGGGCTATATTGACAGTAAATTCATCATTCTCCTTAATAAATTCTTTTGTTCCATCCAGAGGATCCACTAAAAAGCAGAAGCGCTCTTTTAATCTTAAAGGGTTATCAACTGACTCTTCTGCTAATATGGGGATATTAGGGTGACATTCTTTAAGGCCATTTACTATTATTTCATTAGCGGCCTTATCTGCAGCGGTAATTGGAGAGTCATCACTTTTATACTCTACAGCTACCCCTTTTTTGTACATCTTTAGTATTTCTTTACCCGCAGCTTTTGAGAGAGTTTGCATATTAGCAAATACAGCTTTTGGATTAATCAATTTTTCATCCTCCGTTTTATAGCCTATTTAAGTTAAATAATTCTTATATATTTCTTCCGTTCTTTCTCCTCAATTATACGGTATGCCTCCCTAACCGGACAATTGCACGCCTTACCTGCCGCTATGACTTGTTCTAAATACTTTTCAGGGAACAAAAGGCAGTAACCACATCCCGTCTTACTCACTCTACATGGTGTTGATATTACATGAAAATCTAAGCCTTTCTTCTCAAAAATTCTACTAACTCTATTGGCATAATTGCCTGAATCAAAAAGAGCGATACAATCCACAGTACGCACCTATTATATCATTATCATAGTATATGCTATTCATTTATGGAGCAAATCGTCACAGATTCTTTTGACATTTAATTATTCAATTGCCTTGACTGTGGGGTGCATACCTTTAGATAGCTTCCCTTTAGATGGCTTCTGTTCTTGACATGTTGAATTCTCGTAGCGTATAATATCAATTGCACTAGTGCTTTTAGCTATGTAAGATTATGCAAAAAGGCATTTGTCCTTGTTATATGCGCCCGTAGCTCAGCAGGATAGAGCACAAGTTTCCTAAACTTGGGGTCGCACGTTCAATTCGTGTCGGGCGTACCAATTTAAATACGAGATATCATATAATGCAAAAATCTCCTTGCTTTTACAGCATAGGAGATTTTTTGTATTATATGATTTGTAACAACAATTTTATCCTGCTGATTCAAGATTATTTAGAATTCCAGAAGAGAGCATAAACAATGTTATAGCAAGAATAAGGCTCCATGCTCCTAGGGCACATACTGCAAGAAATGTACTTTCAGTAAAAATCCCTGCTAACACTGCCGCTATAACGCCCGGAATAATAATTAAAAAATTGACCAGAAATTTCAGAAATATTAATAGTCCTTTGCTGTGTACTCCACCAAAAATCTTCATGCTAAATACATCAGTATAAATATAAACAGCTCCAAAAATTGTATATGTTAGCGCACAGGCGATAATAACTGGTACAGGAGCCTTAAACATAACCCCTGAAATAATAAACAATATCGAGCCATCAATAAGATTTTTTATATGCTCAGCTAGGGTTGCATAAAATAGCTTCTTTTGTGAACTTTCAGGTATAAGGAAAATATAGTGCTTATCAAGCTCTGTATTTAATTTGCCCTGTATCTGCATTATTAACTGCATATATAATGCAAATGCAAGAATTATAAGTAGTGTGAGTGAATTGTCTAAATTTTCAGGAAAAACTAGTTTGAAGATAATTGATGAGACAATAACAGTTATTGAGGCCCTATCAAAGAATAAGAAAAGAGATGTTTTTCGTATTTCAACTAGGTGTTTATAGAAAAGCGCAACCGCACCCTTGCCGGATATCTTTTGTTTAACATTTTCTTTAACCTTAAGATTAAATCTCATGTTATTACCTTCGCGCTTTGCTTTCACGGCAGCTTCTACATATTCTGTACCCTCTAAAACGTCCTCATAATAGTCTAGTTTCATTCTGTAAAGTGCGATAGAAACACCTACTATAAGACCTGTCATGGCAATTAACCCAACCCAAAATTCAAGAGTAAACCCAGTAACAGCAGCATTAGCAATAGAAGCCGTCCAACCTATAACTGGAAAATAATTTGCTATTGGATTATTTAATACAGACTCTATAGTCTTGCCGATATCCCTAGTTTTAGCAAGATCTATTAAAGCTAAAGCAACTACTGCAATCGCAAAGATATTAAACGCCCATTTAAGAGATTTCTTCCTCTTGGCTTTCTTTGATGCCCATGAATATAAGACCATGTTAATAAGTGGATATGAAAGAGCAAATAGTACGGCTGCAAGTAGTATCACTGCAGCAGCGTATGAATACATTGCAAAATTGTTTTTAAGGTTCGGGATTTGACATATGGCAATAAACAAAAAGAGTAGAGTCGAACCTATCTGTTTAATAAACGCATAGAGCATAATCTTATTCGGTTTTATCGGTGCAGTAAAGGCTAGATTCACATCAGCCATACGAAAATAGGTACTTCCTTTATCAATACCTATCCTAAGATATGTGAAATACATGAACGCAAAAGCTAGTGTTACTATGCCTTTAAACAAACCAGGAGAAGAGCTTCTGACAAGCTCCGAAGGCATGAAAAACGACATTAACACCATTAGTATAACAAACAAGAGAACAAAAATATATCCTACTAACACTAGGGGCTTCTTAAAAGCTCCTTTAGTAATGTTTTTCAAGGTCTTGCGAATTATGAAAAATAGAGACTTCATGCACTCTCTCCCCCCTCAACCTTTTCAGGCTCAGTTATGGCGAAGAAAATGTGCTCTAATGATTCACCGTCGGCCTCCATCTTATCCCGGGTACTATTGTACACTATCTTACCTTTGTTCATGATGAGGGCTTTGTCCCAGATATCAGCTATAGAATCAAGTATATGAGTACTTATTAAAATTGCACAGCCCGACCTCTTAAGGTCAAGAAACACTTCCTTAAGCTCTTTAATTGCCTTAGGATCAAGCCCAATCATGGGCTCATCAAGCATAATCATAGATGGCTTAATCAAGAGCGCACAGCAAAGACTTACCTTCTGCTGCATACCCTTTGAAAGATCTTTGCCTAGCTTATCCTTTTTATCGTCCATATCAAAACGGGCAAGAATGCTCTCGGCAGTAGCTTCCCAGTCTGTCAGATTATAGGCTCTTGCTATAAACTCCAAATGGTCCCATACATTTAAGTATTCATACATAACAGGGGATTCAGGAACATAGCCAAATGTAGCCTTCGCTTCAAGCCCCTTATTAGGTTTTCCGCCGATAGTAATTCCACCATCGAAACGCAAAAGACCTGCTATTGATTTGATTGTAGTACTCTTACCCGCTCCATTAGGTCCAATTAATACACCTATTTCCCCGTTGTCTATCTCAAATGACGCCTCGTTGACAGCTATTACCTTCTCGTATTTCTTTGTTAAGTTTTTAACTTTTAGCATGTCGGCCTCCATCAAAATTTTATTGGGATATTTCTGTGCGACTTTTCCGCAGCAGTAGCTTGCAGCCAATCAGACTTCGCTTTCGTTCGTCTTCTTGGGCAATCCTTGCATAGGTGCTAGCCGCAACACTTCTTGAATTTTTTGCCACTGCCACATGGGCAAGGGTCATTTCTGCCTACTTTATTGCTGACGGCTCTATGTTCCTCATTAAACTGCTTTCTAATCTGGCCGCGTTCCTCTGTTGAAAGTAAATCGTCCCATTCGTCAAGCCCGTACAACCAGTTGGCCTTGGCATTAAGCATATTATAGTAAAGCTTTTGAAGTAATATAGTTTTGTCTATTTCACTGTCCTCTGTAATATCATCTAAGTCAAGTTCGCTATCAAAGCTGGAGTTAATTCCATCTAAAAAGCCCATGAATATAACATTGTCCATATTATATTTTTGTGCTAATTCTCCTACTTTGCCTGTAATGCTTGCTGTGCCTGTTGCGAGAATTTCTTTATAAGCCTGTGTTTCCTGCTCCAAATAATTCTCAAATAACTTTTGACTTTCGCCAGTTGTGCCTTGATTTTCTATCATCTCTTTCCATTGTGCATATAAACTCATTATTTTTCCCTCCGTAATTAAAAATCGTAGTAATCAAGTGTACTCACTTAGACATCAGACGGTGTAAAAGCCCATGATCACATTCTATCAGGGGCTTTTATGCTTATTAGTTCAAGTATATTTTTAATAACTATCCTTGTACAATCGACCAGAATAATCCTAGCCATCATCAGTTCTTCATTCTCACCCTTTACACGGCAAGCGTTGTAGAAGCTATGGAAGCATGCTGCCACATCCATGACATAGCGAGTCAACCGGCTTGGCTCAAGTGATTTCGCCGAAAGTGCAATTTCCTCGGGATACTCCGATAGTTTGCGTATAAGCTCTATTTCTTCCTTTTCCTGCAATAGTGTTAAATCCACCTCATTAACAGGTCTTGGCGAAATGTTTTCTTCTTTTAGTTTCCTAATAAGGCTACAAATACGCGCATGAGCATATTGAACATAGAAAACAGGGTTCTCGTTTGATTGAGTTACAGCTAAATCTAAATCAAAATCAAGATGGCTTCCTGAGGTCTTTAGATTAAAGAAGAAGCGCGCTGCATCCTTTCCTACCTCTTCAAGAAGATCCTCGAGTGAGATGGCCTTTCCTGTCCTTTTAGACATACGAGCAAGCTCTCCGTCTCGGTAGAGTCTTACCAACTGAAAAAGCACTACCTTTAGGTTGTCACTGCTTATACCAAAGGGCTCCATTGATGCCTTCATTCTTGCTACATGACCGTGATGATCAGCACCCCAAAGATCTATCGCCCAGTCGAATCCACGGGTAATAAACTTATTATAATGATAAGCTATGTCGGCGGCCATATAGGTAGGGATACCATTATTCCTGATTAAGACCTCGTCCTTCTCAAGACCAAGCTTTTCGCCATTAAGCCAAACAGCCCCCTCTTTATTAACGGTATACCCCTTCTCGGTTAGAAAATCGACTGCTTTTTTAACCTCTTCAGATTTATGCAATGTTTTTTCCGAAAACCATATATCATAAACAATTCCGTAGGCCTCAAGGGTTTCACGAATTTTTTTAATATTCTTTGGAAGAGCATAGTCCACAAGAATCCGTTGCCTCTCCTCTGGAGTTTTTGCCATTAGGCTTTTCCCATTTTCGGCGTAGAACGTTTTGGCATGCTCAGAAATATCATCGCCTTGATAGCCATCCTCAGGGAATTGTACATTATCATATCCTAGAATAATCTGCAGATATCGGGCTTCTAATGACGCTCCAAACCTTTCAATCTGATTTCCTGCATCATTTATATAGAACTCCTTAGTAACATCATAGCCTGCTTTTTTAAGCACACTAGCAAGGCAATCTCCTAAAGCACCTCCCCGGGCATTACCCATGTGAAGAGGACCAGTAGGATTCGCACTTACAAACTCAACATTGACCTTGATTCCTTTGCCTAAATCAATATGGCCATAGTTCTCCTGTTTTTCTTGGATTAATTTAATAGAATCATAGAGCCAGTCCTTTTTTAAATAGAAATTAATAAACCCTGGGCCGGCTACCTCAACCTTTTCAATGTATGTTTCATCAAAATTGAATTCTTGTGATAATAATTCTGCCGTTTTTCTAGGGGCCATCTTGGCCTGCTTTGAAACCTGCATAGCAATATTAGTGGAAAAATCACCAAAATTTCTTTCCTTAGGAACCTCAATTACTATTTCTCCTAGATCGATAGTGGGAAGGACTCCCTTTTCGGCACATGCTTTGAAGGCTTGTTTAGTAACTTTGTTAATTTGTTCTTGTATCTTTTCAAATATACTGTTCATTTTTAGTATCCCATCCTTATCTTTCGGACAATCAATTGAAGCGTTCTCTTACGTTCACATCAATGGTGTTTTTCCCACCGTAAGCTCTATTATACTCTAAAACATAATCTACTTTGATGTTCCCACCTGATTCATTAAAATCTACATCTAGATTTTTGGCCGTAATTCCTAGGGTTATACTTCCGTGACTTGTATCGTAATCAGTCTGATGTGTTTTCCCTACCTCAAAAAGCATCAAGGAGTCTACGCTACCGTGCCTTACTAAGATCACTGATTTTTCGCCTACCCTTAACGTTGTCGTAGTCCCCTCAAGTCCTGTTATTTCACTTTCTTCATAGCTTACAATAAAATCATTGTCTTCCTTAGAGAGAATTCCCTCGGTTATAAAGCTCATTTTATCACTTTCGCCCGAAGGATCATCAATCGTGCTGTTAACCGTTATTAAGACTTGTTTTTGCATGTTTATTTCCTTTCATATGAGCGTGTCCTTTGCTGGTAGCTTTCGAATGCTAGGTCAATGAGCTTCGTTATAAGTTCTTTACAATATATCCCACTAGCTTCCCAGAGTTTTGTATACATGCTTATGCTTGTAAATCCGGGCATTGTATTAATTTCATTTAGTATAACTTTCCCAGACTCTTCCACGAAAAAGTCTACTCTCGAAAGTCCGGTACAACCTAATGCTTTAAAAGCTCTTACAGAATAATCTTTAATTTGCTCTATTATCTTAGCATCGATATCTGCGGGAATTATTGTACCTGATTTACCATCTATATATTTTGCATTATAGTCATAGAATTCATTGCTAGGAAGAATTTCACCAACTGTAGACGCAATAGGATTATCATTTCCTAAAACTGCACACTCCACTTCCCTACCCTTAATAAATTGTTCAATCAATATCTTTGAATCAAATTTCTCAGCAAACTCAAGAGCTCCAATTAGATCTTCAGGGCCCTTCACCTTGCTTACCCCAACTGAGGATCCTGCATTCGCAGGCTTTACAAAGCACGGCCATCCAAGCTTGATAGACACCCTTTGGATTAGGTCATTCGCTTGTCCCTTGATCCCCTCCATTTCAGATCTCTTGACGATTATGTAATCTGCCTGAGGAATTCCTACATTATTGAAAACTAACTTGGAAAATTCTTTATCCATGCCTGTTGCAGATGATAAAATATTGCACCCAACATAAGGAACATCTGCTAATTGCAAAAGCCCCTGAACTGATCCGTCCTCGCCATTAGGACCGTGAAGAACCGGGAATACAACATCAACACCCGCGTTTGCTCTTCCATTATCGTTAGCATCAGCATTCTCAGTAATATCATTAAAGCTTACAAGATTCCTGCATGTAGGTACGTGCATCATCTGCTTATATGGCACACTAGCTTCAATTTCATCTTGATACTTATTCCTAGCTACTTCTTCCCATTGACCAGTACCCATTAATTTAACATCTCCATCGTATTTTAGCCATTCACCACTTTTTGTTATCCCAATTACTTGAATGTCAAAACGATTCCTATCGATATTCTCAAGGACAAATTGGGCAGATATTCTTGAGACCTCATGCTCTGAGGATTGGCCTCCAAAAAGAACAGTAACCTTTGTTTTATTCACCAGATAACCTCCTAAACGGTTACAAGGGGAGCATTCATGCTCCCCTACTATGGTTTTATAATTACATTATATTATCTTTCAATAAATTATACTTTACACGCTTACATTATTCAAGTGGATCTAAATCTTCACTTGAACTTTCTATGCTCTTATCTTCGTCT
>CAYMAE010000052.1:9198-11745 GCA_964388375.1 uncultured Ruminiclostridium sp. | reverse complement strand
TGATAATCTAGTATTCATAGAGGTTCCTTCTTTCTAATGTTTTTTGTATCGTTAAAAAATTTTATCATAGAAGGTCAACCTCTATAGTTATTCTTTTTAAAAACCCAACAATTATTTTACACTAACAAAAATAAGCTATATTACAAAAATTTAGCAGTAATACTGGATTTTTATGGAGATATGTGTTATTAATATAAATAGATGTATAAATTGATTTGGTGAAAAATCTATTCAATTTGGTGAGGTATATAAAAGATTAGCTTGTATGGCGAACAACATTTTAAATCTTAAGTAGAAATTATGCGGCTAAACATGAAGGAGGATTAATCAAATGTCCGAAGAAAATATTGTCAAACAAATAAACGAAGAAAGTGATTCGAACGAACAGACAATTCAAGAAGATCCACAGTCGGAAGGCCCAAAAGGGCTTGGAGGGTGGCTTATATGTGTTGGTATTGGAAGAATACTTGGTCCTATTGGTAATTTGGTAGCAATAATTCAAACAACAAGAATACTGTTAGATTTGAATGAGAACATCCTCCCACATTTTAGTTTATGGAGAAACACAGCGGTTATTGAACTATTGGTAAATATAATTCTTTTATTACTGGGTATCGTGCTTCTTGTTCCCTTTTTTGGAAAGCGAAAAGTATTTAAAAAGGCATTCATATCATATCTACTGATAGGTTGTTCGTTAACTATAGTTAGTGCTATTTTTGTATCTAAACTGTATAATGCTATTCCCGAGTTAAATGGTAATGTTAATAGTCTCTTTTATACAGTATCAAGAAGTATATCATCGGCTTTTATCTGGATTTCGTATACACGCTCATCTGTCCGTGTAAAGAATACCTTTGTTCGATAAGACATAAGTACGTAGAAACGGAATGAGGGGAGATAAGATTTTCGGGTCATGTGAGCAAAGCTTCATTGATTCACAATTTCATAAAAGATATTAAACTAAATAAAGAGGTCAATATCAATGAAGAATATAATGTATATAATGAAATTTAATTTTAAAGAATTTATGAATCTATTGTTTAAACAGAAAAGATGCAAGCTATGTGGGAACAAACTGACAAAGCATAAGTATTATACTAGTATGGGTTATACTGTAGAGAAATCCAGGATTATTACATTTAAAGGTGAACTTATTATTGTTCATTTTAAAATGTGAACAATGTAATAGAGAATATGATCTGATTAATTTATAATAAAGATTATAAAAAAATGAAAAACCAGTTTTATGCTGCCGGACATCGTCTGCGACTACAAAATCTAGTTGACATTCAGCAATTTTTTAAATAATTGCAAAAGCCTGAAACCATATAATTTCAATTGGTAACAGGTTTTTTTCTTCTCAAACTGTCAAAGACAGGATTAACATGACTATTCCTATTGCAACAAACATGCAAAAAACAAGATATATTACAAAAATTTAGCAGTAACACTGGATTTTTATGGAGATATGTGTTATTAATTTGAATAGATGTATGTATTGATTTTGGGAAAATATTTATAAATTCAAGTTGCAGATATAATTTGTGTTGGAGGAAAAGGTTATGTTGGTAAAATCTAAAGGAGTAAATTCTATCTTATTGTCAGTTGTTATGGCAGTACAAGGGATGACGGTGAATTTTTCGCTAGCCAGTAATTATCTTAATTCCCCGAGCTAAATCTTTAATAATAATAAAGATAATACTGTGTATCAACCTCAAGGGAAACCTGCAGGAATCTCTTCTTCAGTCGAAGCAACGACAGGCGAAGCAGATAATTTTATTCGAGGGATAGAGTATATAGAAGCTGAGCCAAAGCCTAAGGAATTAGAGGATGTTAGGCAAGTACAAGTATCTGAAGATTTAGAACCACCAACAAAGCCTGAGAATTTAAGAGCGATATCTGTTGAGCCTACACAGGCTACTATAGCTTGGGAGCCTTCAACTGATAACAACATTGAAGATCCCATAGAATATGTTGTTTATAAGGATGAAATAGAAGTATCAATAACAACTGCAAATGCTATTGAATTAAAATCACTTACTTCGGAAACTCAATATAGCTTTTATGTCGAAGCTCGAGATAATGTGGGAAATATTTCTGATCCAAGTAATCTTCTTAACATAAGAACCCCTGTGTTTATTTTTAATACTACTTCAAATATGCTAATTCCACCCCAAAACTTAAGAAGGCTTAATGTCACAGAAAAATCAGTGAACCTTTGTTGGGATGAACCTGAGGGGGATACAGGAATTATAACTTATGATATTCATGAAAATGGTGAATTAATTGCTTCAGATGTTCCTAATCTGAGTTATCTTGTAGAAGGCCTCACATCAGGGACAGTATACGTTTTTACAGTAACTGCAAAAAATGATGAAGGAAGCGTATCTGCTGAAAGCCAAGAATTTAGAGTTGCAACCGACACAATAATTAGTTCTAATGTTACGCTCAGTGAGGACAAGGAAATAGCTGGTAACCTTTATATTAACGGTGGAACAACAGATTTAAATGGCAAGAAGCTAACTGTTAATGGGAACTTAATTCATT
>CAYMAE010000052.1:0-9098 GCA_964388375.1 uncultured Ruminiclostridium sp. | reverse complement strand
GGAACAACAGATTTAAATGGCAAGAAGCTAACTGTTAATGGGAACTTAATTCATTATAATGGATACCTAAACATAAATGGTGGCCAAGTAGACATTGCAGGAGATTATCGATTGCAAAGGGAAATTAAGCAGTCAAACGGAACAATAAGCTACGGTGATAGCAATGGATATTTAAAAATGATAAATTCCTCAGACTATGTAAAAGTCAATGGAGATTTTGTAACACAAGCAAAGTATAGCCATAGTAGCTATTTAACGGGTGGGATACTTGATATTAAAGGGAGTTTTTATCAGTATACTTCCTACAACACACAGAATTTCTATGCCACAGGAACCCATAAAACTATATTAAGTGGTTCAGGGTTGCAGACAGTATGTTTTCAAGATGCTCAATCAAAGTTTAATATACTTGTTATAACAAAACCAATCGAAGTAGGCTATACGTTCAACAGAACACCTGTATGGAATGAACTAATAGAGGAAGCAAGAGATAACGAAACACCAACAGTACCAACAAACCCCAATGTAACTGATATTACTGCATCAAGCCTTAAATTATCTTGGGAGGCGTCATCTGATAATGTGGGTGTAGTAGGATATGATGTTTACCGTAATAACATCCGGATAGGAGCAACTTCTGGAACTGAATTCAGCGATTCGAGACTTTTACCAGACACCGCATATACTTATTATGTTACTGCATATGATATCATGAGAAATCAATCGGATCGTAGCAATGCTGTTACAGTAACTACTGATACGGATACTATTGCCCCGTCCACTCCCACAAATTTAAGGATATCTTCAAGGACATCATCAACTGCTTCTCTTATTTGGACAGGCTCTTCAGATAATGTCCAAGTATTTGGATACAGAATTTATAGAAATGATGAAGAAGTTGGCTTTTCAAACGGAGCAAGTTTTAATAATATCAATATTGATCCAGGTACATATACTTTCTATGTAAGAGCTGTGGATGCAGCTAATAATCTTTCAGGAGAAAGTAATTATATTGTATATGATAATGAGCCACCTACACCACCTGAGCTAACTGCAATATCTAAAACCTCAACTCGAATAGAGTTGAGTTGGGCACAATCCTCAGATAATATTGGTGTTACTGGTTATGAATTATATCGTAATGGTATAAGAATAAGGACACAGACGGCTACAACATATACTGATTATGGGTTATCTCCAAATTCTGAATATAGTTATTATGTAAAAGCTTATGATGCTGCAGGTAATATATCAGTTGACAGCAATATATTGATTCTAGATACAATAATTGATACTGAGGCCCCATCAAAACCCCAAGGTCTAAATGTATATTCAAAAACAGCTAATACGGCTACTATTAAATGGTCAGCAGCAATTGATAATGTTAGCGTAACAGGATATGAGGTTTATAGGGATGGGGTACAGATTGGAACTTCAACTACAAATTTATATAAAGATACAGATCTAACAACTAATGCATCATACAAATATTCGGTGCTGACATATGATGCGGCAGGTAACAAATCTAGCATAAGTGATGAAATCATTGTGATCCCTTTAGCTCCACATATATCAAGAGTAAATCCGGTAAATGGCGAAATAATTGGAGGTACTCAAGGTACTAATATATTTGTGTACTTCATAAATACACAGAATGCTTTGGGTTCGACAGCAAAATTTGAGTACTCAAGTGATGGTGAGGAATGGACAGAGATAAACGGCAAAGTCTATGGACCATCGTCGGACTCATCTGAAGCATGGCATTACTGCAATTGGAATCTTTCTGATGTAGAGAGTGACAATTATTTTGTAAGATATACAGTTACTGACGAATCGGGCGTTTCAGATAGTATTACCGTAACCTATCAAGTAGACAGAAATGCTCCTACGGCACCTCAGAATCTTAAGGCTGAATCAGACTCAGGAGTAATCTACCTAACATGGGAGCCTTGTATTGAGGCTGATGTTAAGAGTTATAAAGTATATAGGTCAGAAAGTGCAGAAGGTATATTTACTAATATTGCATCCATAACAAATTTAGATAATCTCATATATACCGATAGTAATGTTCAACCGGGGCAGACATATTACTATAAAATTACATCTTCAGATAAGTTCAATCAGGAGAGTGATTATTCAAATCTAAGCAAAATAGTTGCGGTGATAGATACCACTCCGCCAGTTGTGCTAGGAATTGAACCTTTATCAGGCACTATTATTGGCAGAAATACTATTATTACGGTCAGAGTGGAAGACAATCTTCAATTATCTAGTATTACGCTTCAGTATTCGACAGATGACGGTCTCACATGGAATGATATCAAGACCATTGAGACCAATGGCACAGCTGTGTTTAATTGGAATACCGAAGTGCTTGTAAACAGTGTTAAAGTGAGGGCTATCGCCAGAGATGAAGCTGGTAATGAAAGTGATGGCTCACCAGAACGCACATATACAATAGACAGCCAAGGACCACAAAAGGTGACAGGTTTCACTGCCATCCCGGCCACCACAGTTATTACGTTGCACTGGGATGATGTCGCGGATCAGGACCTATCACACTTCCAAGTAGAATGGAAAAATAGTGAATATAGCGAATTTGCATATTACAACAAAACGTCTACGACTCTTGGTATGCACATAACAAATCTTGAACCTCTTGAGAGCTATTGGTTCAAGGTCGTCGCATATGATATGTATGGGAATCGTGGTATTGAGTCAGACGTAATTAGAGTCGAAACCAAAGCCGATGTAACGTCACCTGTTATCAGTTCAATAAAACCAGCACCATCAAGAGTACAATCAAGTATTTCTTTGAAAGCGGTAGCGCAGGATGACGTGGGAGTATCATACTTTAAATTCCAGATGTCAAGAGATCTTCAAACTTGGATAGACGTGAAAGAATTCACGCTTTCCGAGACAATGAAAAACACCTCATTCTCTTACGATTATGATGTTTCTGAGTTCTCGGAGGGTTCATTCTATATAAGAGGGGTTGCTCTGGATGATGCTGGAAACAAAAGCAATACATTACAAACCCTTACTATTGAATATGTTATAGATCGAACTGCACCTTCAGCTCCCAAGGGATTGCAAGTAACGCCCACTATGAGTTTCCTGGGATTATCATGGGAGCAGGGTAATGAAAGCGACCTTGCTTACTACAGACTTTACAGGTCTGAGACAGAGAGTGGAACATATTCTATCGTTGCTAATAATATCAAGGCACTTGGATATATGGATAGAAATGTTCAATATAATAAAACATACTATTACAAAGTTCAGAGTGTCGATCTTGCCGGAAACGAAAGTATTTTGACAGGGTCTATTTTAGGCGAGCTTTTGGCTGATATTCAGAAACCTGTTGTCTATAGTATGAATTGCCCTTCATATAATGGCATACTCCCTGCGAATCCGAGAATAAGTGCGTTTGCCGGTGACAACTATATGCTTTCTGAAATTACTTTGGAGTATAAACCCAAGAATAATATCGATGGTGAATGGACCCCTATTGGATTCAAAAACATTAGTGGACCAAGTGATGTCTATGCCATAACATGGGAAACGGAAGATTTGTCCGAAGAGGAGTACCTTATTAGGGCGATTGCGACAGATGTTGCAGGAAATGTTAGCGATCCATTAATAGCAAGCTTTAAACTCAATCTTCTCCCGCCGGCAAGTCCAGTATTAACTGCCGACCCTGGCGGGTGGAAGGTTAATCTTTCCTGGACAACAGAAAATGAACCAGATCTTGCAGGTTTTAGGCTTTATAGAAGTACATCTGCAGGAGGGGGGTTTAAACTGGTAAAAGAAACCACAAAAACCAGCCATGCTGATGAACTTCTCAGTCCGGCACAGACGTACTACTATAAGGTTCTATCCTTAGATATATACGGTAATGAAAGCTGGAGTAATGTTGAGGTTGTTGTACCAGAAAATAAGGATGAATATGATCCAATTGCAGTTGCAGGAAGTAATATATTGACTTTAATTAACATGGAAGTTGCCTTTGATGGAACTATGTCAAGTGATAATGATAAGATAAGCTCATATTTATGGGATTTTGGAGATGGAAGCTCATCTCGGCTTGCAAGAGCAACACATATTTATACTGAACCTGGTAATTACCAAGTTGCATTGACAGTTCGCGATTCTGCAGGAAATTCAGCACAGGATTTCATCACAGTTACAGTAAAAGATTTATCGCAGACTGGAGTTGTTCAAGTAAAGGTTGTAGATAAAGATACTGGTACTACTATTCCGGGTGCCAATGTGTTTGTTCTCGATTCTTCAGGTGAAACATATAACACTTATGCTAATAGTCAGGGTATTGTAAAAATAGTATGTCACCCAGGGAAATGCAAAATTTCAGCATATAAAGTTGATTATAAGCCTACATCTGTTGAAACTAACATTATAGTTGGACAAACTGTAACACAGACCATAGGGCTCGAAAGTGGTCAAATTGTTGTGGGGAATCTGACAGTAAGACGAATGTCGCTAAATGAAATAATAGATTTAGGGATTGATGTCAATGCACCAGAAAATCAGTATGTATATATCTATGATATTAACCTAAGCTTCGGCGATGCTCCGTTTTGGGATACTGTTATGATAAATGGTGCCGGTAAAATAGTCGGTAACTACAACCCAATTAGCATTAATGATGGTGAATACATTGCTAAGATTATACCAATAACTCATCCAAAGCATCCGGAAGTAAGACCTACAATAGCATACATGGTGATGCCCGGGGGCGCTAGTTGGTTAAAAGAATATTTTGAGGTAGAGCTGGCGTTGGAAAATACTGCTGACCCTGAGTTTATTCTTGATAGTTCCACGGCTGAACTTAAGCTCCCGAGTGGGCTAGAACTGGTTCCGACCAATAGTACAGCTCAAAGCCTTCTAGCTGATTTAGGCAGTATAGCTGGCGGAGAAAAACGTGATGTAAAATGGATAATTACAAGTACAGAATCGGGTGAATACAATCTTGAAGCCGAATTCAATGGAACATTATTGCCATTTGAAGAACCGGTAAAAACTATCTTTAGAACAAGTGAGCCATTCCGTGTTTGGGGAACTCAAGCATTTAATATGCATGTTGAAGCCGATGATTGGGCCATTAGCGGGGAAAATTACTTAGTAAAGGTAGGGCTGCAAAATGTATCTGATGTACCCGTCTATAAAGTTAAGCTATTAATTGCTGAAGGCCAAAATTATTTACTTGCAGACGGCCAGGCTCCATATGTGGAAATTGAAGAACTTAAGCCGGGAGAAACCTTATGGGTAGAGGTTAACTTAATTCCACTTATTACAGGAAAATTAATTCTTGACCATTGTTTCTCTATTGGTTTCGGAGATGCTACCATAGATACCGATTTTAAGGAAATACCATCACCACTGCTGTTGAATGCGATGGCTGACAACTTTGAATTACAATCGGATGGAAGTTATATTTTCGATGTAAAGGCTCAAATAGTTAATTATAAAAACTATGCTGCATTAAATACCTATGCACAATTCAATTTTGATTCTTCAGAGGGAATTGAAATACTCGAGGGTAGTGAGAAGATAGCCTTAGAAAATGTAAGCGGCATAGACCGTTTTGGTCGCCCTGAAATTGTAACTTGGAAGATTCGAACAGCACCAGACTTTGATTTTAACAAATGCAATTTTTCTGTCACAGTATGGGCTGATAATGCTCGTGAAAACACTAAAAATGTCCTAAAAATGTGTCCACCAACAATAGAATTGGATATGCCGGAATACGTCTTTCCGTCATATGAAGGATATTATGAAAATCCTTTTAAAGTTACAGCCAAAATAACAAATAACGATATAGAAAGAAAAAATTATTGTATATATATTAGTTTGCCCAGTGAATTAGTTAATGTTACACAGAAAGAAGTTTTTCAGATTGTATCCATAAATGCTGGCGAAACAATAAGTCAATCATGGTTGGTAGAAGCTATCCCACAAATAAAAGATAAACACCCAACAGTGAAAATCTTTGTTTCAGAATATTATGGGGGGCCAAAAACTATTGCATCCAAAGAAATTTATATACCAATTCACCCCGGAGCTAGTAGGGAGTTAAAGGAGAGAAACGAGGGAAAAACAGATCCAAGCTCGTATGAAGCAGATCCAATTGATACATCAACAGGGGCGCATGTAATAGATAAAACGTTGCTTTCAGTTAATGGTTCAATACCTATAAACTTTGAAATTGAATACAATTCAAATCTACTAAATAATGGAGTTATGGGACGTGGATGGCATCATAATTATGAAGCCAATATCGAAGAGCTTGAAGATAAAAACATTATTGTTAAGTGGAACTCTAACATGAGTAATCTGTACTATCTTAATGAGAGAGGCCAGTACATAGGGAGAGACAAAAGTACTTTTTACGATGAAATTGCTAAAAAGGAAGATGGCAGTTACGTTCTTAAACGAAAGGATCAGACCACATATATATTTGATCACAATGGAAACATGACTAGAATTATAGATAGAAATGGAAAGCAGCTTATACTTTCGTATGACGATGATAATAATCTTAAAGATATAACAGAGCCGATATCAACTAAAAAACTCACATTTAACTATAATGCAAAAGGCCTTCTATTAAGTGTCAGAGATGGGTTGAATCGTGAGGTGTTATTCACATATGATGGTACCAATACTATATCGGCAATTATTGATGTTGAAGGCAATACTACAACATATACGTATAATGTGGATGGTCGCATAATGACCGGCACGGATTCAAGAGGAGTAGCAATATTTAGCAATACTTACGACGATCAGGGAAGAGTAGTTACACAGTACGATGGTATGAGTAAAACTCCAACTATATTTAAATATGATACCGATAGTGAATCTGGGATGTTTGTCACAACAGTTTTAAATAGGAATGGAAGCAAAAAAACTTTCAGCCATGATTCTATGCTCTATTTAGTTTCTGATTCGACGGGCTCTTCCTATACATATGATGAGCTAGGAAACCGTACAAGCATTACCGATGCTAATGGGAATACCTCGCTAGTAGATTATGATGAGTATAGTAACCCTATAACTATTACCGATGCAATGGGAAATGTAACAAATATGACTTATGATGAAGGCGGTAATTTACTCTTGGTTGAATATCCGGATGGTAATAGCCTTTCCTATGTGTATGATGATAGTAACAATCTCTTAAGCGTAACAGATGAGCTTGATAATAAAACAGAATATTCATATAATTCCGATGGTCTCCTTGAATCAGTAACAAATCCCGTAGGAGGGGCAATTAATTATACATATGATAAGGGATTAATTAGTACAGTAACAGACCCAGAAGAAAACATTTCAGCTATTGAATATGATGCTGCAGGAAGGGTTACAAAAACTACCGATCCTTTGGGGAATTCCATTAGAATCGTATATGATAACATTGGAAATGTCATTAAAATGACAGACGCAAGAGGTTATAGCAAAACATATACTTATGATTGCTACGGTAATATGCTTTCTGAAACCGATTCAGAGGGGAACACAAGATACTATTCATTCAATAGAAATGGAAAAATGGAAAAATCAATAGATGCAATGGGTAATGTGACATTATATATATATGATGGAGAAGACAGACTAATCAAGGCGATATTTGCTGATGGCTCTGTCGTATTATATAAATATGATACGCTTGACAGATTAATTGAAGTAACTGACCAATTGGGTAACAAATTCAATACCAAATACGACGCAGCGGGAAACATTACAGCAACCCTTGACCCATACAGCAATATTATTGCTCAATATACATATAATCCGAATAATGTGCCAATAACACAAAAAACTGCTTTAGGGGATATTATCACCTATTCATATGATAATAGAAATAATGTTATTTCAACAGTTAATTCTGAGGGAGCAAAAATAACCAATACGTACGATTCTGCAGGCAGACTTATTAAAACAACTGATGCTGTTGGTAAAATTACATCATATACATACGACTCAGCGGGGCGAATACTTAGTGAAACTACGCCGGGTGAAGGTATTAAAACATATACCTATTACCTAACTGGAGAAGTAAAGACGGTAACGGATCCTTCGGGTAATACTACTACTTATGAATATGATGCAGCAAGCAGGCTTGTTAAAATGATTAATGCACTGGGTAAATCAACAACATCCACTTATGATGAAAACGGCAATGTAATATGTATCACCGATGCATTGGGTAATTCGGTAACATATGAATATAATTCCCTGAACCTTAAAACTAAAGAGACTGATGCGAGAGGGAATATTACTTCATACATGTATAATCCCAACGGACTGCTAATAAGTGTTACCGATGCAATAGGCCATGTAACCAGGTATGAACATGACTCAATGAATCGAATAGTAAAAATCATAGATGCCAAGGGTAATGCAACTTTGATAGAATACGATTCAAAGGGAAGACAAATAAAGATAACTGATGCTTTAGGAAATTCAATCTCCATGGAATATGATGCAAACGATAATCTTATCAGCAAAAAGGATGCCATAGGCGTAGAAGTGTTCTCGGCAACATATGATGCGGCAGGGAATACGCTAACTCAAACAGATTCGCTTGGGAACACTACAGAAAATAGTTATGATAAGCTTGGGCGACTCACTGAAATAATAAATCAAATGGGGTACAGCACTGTTATGTCATATGACAATATGAACATGCTTACTGAAGTTGCTGACGCTCTTGAAGGTGTCAGCAGCAGAATCTTTGACCAGGGCGGAAATATACATACACTTACTGATCCAAACAATAACGTTCAAGTTTTTGAGTATGATCCAGCCAATAGACTGATACTTGAAACTACAGCAATAGGCAGTTCAAGAACATACGGATACAACGAGCTAAATCTCTTGAAAGAAATGACGAACGGGAGAGGGCAGGCAACCGAATACAAGTATGATGATATTGATAGATTAATTAGTTTTACGGATCCTGATGGAACAGTTTCATATACTTATGATGCAAACGGTAATATCCTAACGGTAAAAGACAAGAACGGAACAAGCACAAGGGAATATGACAAGCTAAACCGCATCACACGATACAC
>CAYMAE010000051.1:7221-11830 GCA_964388375.1 uncultured Ruminiclostridium sp. | reverse complement strand
AAACGAGATACTAATGCACTTGAGAGCTTCTAAAAAGTATCAAAACGAGGTTTCTTTACATGAACCTTTGGGAACAGACCGTGAAGGCAATGAAATAGCTCTTATTGACATACTTGGCACCGAGGGCGAGGATGTAGAAGAAAAGCTGGATTTAGCCCAAAGAATCAAAAAATTATATAAACTCATAAAAAGCGTTCTCGAAAGCCGTGAACAGACTATAGTACGTATGCGTTATGGACTTAGTGGAGCAGGTGGCAAAACGCAAAGAGAGGTGGCCGAAAGCCTTGGTATATCTCGTTCATATGTTTCAAGAATAGAGAAAAAGGCTTTAGCGAAATTAGAAGAGGGATTAAAATAGAATTTATTCATTCTTATCATTAATCCCCATCATTATCATCATATTCATTTTTGGAATTATGCGATGTTTCAGTTGCTGCTACTCTGCTTTTATATCCAAAATTAAGTTCAATCCATTTTTTAAAGCTATCTTCTTTAGCAAATCCTGCGAAGAGTAGCTTTATTATTACAATAAGTATAGGGCCTAAGAACATACCTGCAACTCCCCAAAGCCTTAGGCCTATATACATTCCTGCTAAGGTAAATAATGGGTGAATTCCAATTTGAGTACCTAGTACCCTTGGCTCAATAAATTGCCGTACAAGAAGTATAATAAGATAAAGTAAAATCAGCGAGAGTGCTAGCTTTAGATTGCCCATGACAAGATTAATAATCGACCACGGAATGAGTACCGTACCCGCTCCTAGTATAGGCAGTACATCAACTAATGCTATTAGCAAAGCTATTATAAGAGGATTTTCAATTCCAAGTATCAGAAAGGCTACCAAAAGCTCTAAAAATGTAATACTCGTAAGAATAAGCTGCGACCTAAACCAACCAAAAAGAGCCGAAAAAACATTTTTGGTAAGGCCCTTCGTTTTATTTAGCCAGCTTGTAGGAATCTGTTTATCCAAAAAGTTTAGGATTGTGTCCTTATCACTAGACATAAAATAAGTGGCTACAAGGGTTACGATAACAAAAATTAGCGCTTGAGGAATATTCATTGCTGCTTGCATTGCAGCCTGGACAAAATCTATGGCTGCCTTTAATACTCCCTGTAAAGTATTGGTTATAGCATCTACGCTCTGATCAATAATATCCGTTAAGAGAACAGGTAATCGGATAAATATATCGCTTGTTGTCTCAACAATATTCTCAAAAAATTGAGTAAGGCTCTCTGCGTTAATTTCAAGCTCGTAATATACATCTTTGATTTCAATTACTAGTCTAGAAATCAGAAAAGCTAGTATAGCTAAAACAAACCCTAATACAAGCAGCATGGAAATGGCTGTTCCAATTTTTCTCGGAATTTTAAGCTTGCTAGAACAAAATTTAACGGCCGGCTCTATAAGTGAAGCAAAAAAGTATGCAATAAGGAACGGCAAAACATACTTCCATATTTTAGTGAATAGGAAGATGCCAAGTACTACAAGTAGTACTTTTAATATAGCACGAAATGTCCTTTTTACACTTTCAGACATGTAATCTCCTCAATCAGTGATTAATACATATATATTTTTATCATATTATATTTTATCATACACTATCTAGAAAATCTTTATACCTTGTTGAAAATATGTTAATTTTCGCTTAAGCTTTCCTTTCTATGCTTCACTCTTGTTGTAATCTACGATACTTCACTCTTCATCAGTATCATGTGCCCCACAACTGCCACAACATCCGCTACAGCCTTCGTACCTATTGTCCTCTTCAAGTCCATTTTTTACTCGGTAATCCTGCAAAGCTGCAGCAATAGCTTCTTCAGCCAAGACAGAACAATGAACCTTAACCGGTGGTAGCCCATTAAGAGCCTCCATAACAGCTTTGTTTGTAACTTGCTCTGCTTCTTTAATTGTTTTGCCTTTAATAAGCTCTGTTGCCATACTGCTTGTCGCTACTGCAGCGCCACAGCCAAAGGTCTTAAATTTTACATCTTTAATAATACCGTCTTCAATTTTTAAGTACATTTTCATTATATCTCCGCACTTGGCGTTGCCTACCTGGCCTACACCATCAGCGTCTTCTATCTCACCTACATTACGGGGATTCGAAAAATGATCCATTACTTTTTCACTATATTCCATTTTTTACACTCCTTTAACAAAATCTTCATATAGAGGCGACATATCACGAAGCTTTGTAATGATTTCATCCAATGTATCAACTAAATAGTCAACCTCTTGTTCAGTATTTACTTCTCCAAATGTTATTCTAAGAGATCCATGGGCTATTTCATGAGGTAACCCTATGGCTAATAGTACATGGGAAGGATCTAACGACCCGGACGTACAGGCAGATCCACTTGACGCTTTTATCCCTTTCATATCTAGCATCAATAAAACAGACTCGCCTTCTACAAATCTAAATGAAACATTTAGATTTCCAGGTAAGCGACTTTCCATGCTTCCATTTACCTTAATATGTGGAATTCTCTTTGTAATACCCTTTAATGCTCTATCCCTTAAATTCTTCAGTTTTTCGTAGTGAGCTTCCATATTATCATTGGCAAGCTCTAATCCTTTTGCAAAGCCAACTATTCCAGGGATATTCTCAGTACCTGCTCGTCTATTTCTTTCCTGGTGCCCGCCATGGATGAGAGGCTCGATTCTAACGCCCTTTCTTATATAGAGCATTCCCGTACCCTTCGGAGCGTAAAACTTATGACCCGAAACAGATAATAAATCGACGCCTAAATCCTTTACATCAATCGGAATATTGCCTGCTGCTTGAACAGCATCAGTATGAAAAAGCACACCATGCTTTTTGCATACTTGGGAAATTTCTTTTATAGGCTGGATAGTCCCAATCTCATTATTTGCCATCATTATTGTAACAAGTACTGTATCGGGGCGAATTGCCTTTTCAACATCATCGGGGTTAATAAGTCCTTCATTGTCCACCTTTATATGTGATATTTCATATCCCTGCTTCTTTTGCAAGTACTCACATGTCTCCAAAACAGCAGGATGTTCAATGCTTGAGGTTATTATATGTTTCCCCTTTTTTTGTAAAGAGAGCGCCGCTCCCTTAATAGCCCAATTATCGGACTCACTTCCCGAACCAGTAAAGTATATTTCAGATGGCTCGGCTGCGCCTATGGCTTTTGCAACGCTAATACGAGCATTCTCCAAAGCCCTTTTATTTGAGCGCCCAATGGAATATATCGATGACGGATTACCATACTCCTGAGTAAAATAGGGCTTCATAGCCTCAAATACCTCTGGCTTTACATATGTCGTTGCTGCATGATCAAAATATATAATTTGCTTTTGCATATTTAGTCATTCCCTTCACAAGAATCCATGTATATAGTTTGTCATTATTTTATAACTCGCATAAAGCTTATCACTATTTAATAAGAAAGCAATGTGATATTAATCACAAAATATGAGTTTTTTTTATTAAACAAAATAGCCTACAAAAAGCATACATATGTTTGTTCATAGGCTTTTTAACAAATCCATTTTGATAGTATGTAAAAAAAATCTTACTTTTCTTTTAGTATATCCCTTATTTCTGTAAGTAACTCTTGTTCTATTGAAATTTTCTCCTCTTCAACAATAGCAGCTACTTCCTCTTCTTTAGCTTCTTTTCTCTTAAACTTTCCGATTAATTTAATAACCAAGAATATACTAAGTGAAATAATAAGAAAGTCAATTATGTTCTGAAAAAACTGACCATACATTACACCAACATAGTCCTCGGCCCCTTTTACCCCAGATATATCAGCGCTTAAATTTGATAAACTAACTTTACCTGTTAATAAGCTTATCAAGGGTGTAATAATATCGTTTACCAAAGAAGTAACTATTTTCCCAAAAGCGCCACCAATAACAACACCGACTGCCATATCAATAACATTGCCCTTCATTGCGAAGTCCTTAAAATCCTGTATAAACTTTTTCATAAGCTTATCTCCTTTTTTATCCTACTAAAATTTAGAATTACATGCTATGAGTATTTAATGTCTAGGCACCCATCAGCAATCTTCATTTTTGCAAACTGGTGAGGTCATTATACCATAGCAAAGTCCACTCTAACAAGATTGACACAGATACAATGTTGTGTGAAAATGTGAACTATGAATAAATACTTTTAAGAAGGCGAATAGACGTATATGAGTAAAAAAAAGAGTCGTGCGAAAAAGAATAAAACCACAAACAGTTTATTATCACTAGTAATCGTCCTATTTATTATTTTGATAGGCGTTATGAGTGTATATTTTTATATAGTTAAGGATGAACCGGTTTTTGAATTCCTGGGTCAATATCTTACCACTAAAGATGGGGCTGGGGCAATTCGCAATAAAAGGGAGACTAGTTCCAAACCATACAACTTAACTAATAACCAAAAATATGCTATAGATTTAGTTGGTAAGGATAATATCAATGTATTAATTATCGGAACCGACCAAGTGGCAGGAAACCATGATACGCTTATGATAGCGAGCATAGATGATGTTAGCAATGAGGTTAAGCTTATAAACCTGCCTAGGGATATCTACATAGATTATAGTGATAAAGTTAAATCTGAATTGAAAAACATTTGGCCA
>CAYMAE010000051.1:0-7121 GCA_964388375.1 uncultured Ruminiclostridium sp. | reverse complement strand
GGAGAATACGGTAAGCTCGCAGAGGTATTATACCGTAATAACTTGTCTATAATTAGCGAAAACATAGAATGTAAAGATTCTAAAATTGATGGGATTTATTATCTGAAAATAAAACAGAAATAAATTCAACCTAATCTATCTACTATTACTAAATAGCGGATTATTTCTTTATTATATTGCCCGGCTTAATTGTTGATGATATAATAAATTCGGTTTTACATTAATTCAATGCACTATAGACACTTAGGAGGACAGAAAGAAAATGGTATTTAATTTTGATACTCTAATCGAAACTCTTCCAGAAGGCACATCATTTACTGAATTCATTATTAAAATGTTAATAATGTTTGCAATTGGCGGTATCTTGATATACCTTGCAATAAAGAAAGAATATGAACCTACTTTGTTACTTCCTATTGGCTTTGGAGCAATCCTTGCTAATATTCCTCTGACTACTATTGTTGAAAATCCTGTAACTGGTGAGCCCGGAATCTTTGGTGTTCTTTACGATGCAACCATCGCAAATGAACTATTGCCAGTTCTTATCTTTATAGCTGTTGGAGCCATGATTGACTTTGGGCCGTTATTCCAAACTCCATCTATGATATTCTTTGGAGCTGCCGCTCAATTTGGTATTTTTGCAACAATGATGTTTGCACTTTTATTAGGCCAATTATTGCCTGATCCGTTTACTCTGAAGGAAGCAGGTGCGATTGGTGTTATTGGTGCAGCAGATGGTCCTACAACAATCTTTGTAGGTAGTGCTTTTGGACTCGACAAGGGTATTATGGGGCCTTTAACGGTTGCAGCATACTCTTATATGTCATTAGTGCCTATTATTCAACCCCCTGTAATTAGAGCTTTAACAACAAAGAAAGAAAGACAAATCCGTATGGATTTTAAACAAAAAGAAGTAAGTAAATTAACAAGAATTCTTTTTCCTATATTAGTTACAGTGATTGCAGGTATTATAGCTCCTGAGAGTGTTGCTCTTATTGGCGCTTTGATGTTTGGTAATTTAATTAGAGAATGTGGTGTTCTAAACAGACTTTCTGAAACCGCTCAAACTACTTTAGCTAATTTAGTTACAATTCTTTTAGGTATAACTATAGGAACAACTATGACCGCAGAAGCTTTCTTAACACCAAGTACTCTATTAATTATGTTCCTTGGTTTGTTTGCATTTGTATTTGACACTGCAGGAGGAGTCCTCTTTGCCAAGTTCCTTAACCTCTTTAGAAAAGATAAAATCAATCCAATGGTTGGTGCAGCAGGTATATCAGCGTTCCCAATGTCTGCACGTGTTATACAAAAAATGGCTAAAGAAGAGGATCCACACAACTTTATACTTATGCAATCAGTTGCAGCTAACGTATCGGGTCAATTAGGTTCAGTTGTTGCCGGTAGCATGATTCTTGTTTTGATTGGTAAAATGATTGGTTTATAGGAGGGAAGATAATAATGAATAGTGAATTAATAGTACAAGGACTTGAAGTTTCAGGATTAGGATTAGCAGGTGTTTTCGCCGCTCTTATCGCCTTTTATTTTATTATTGTTTTACTGGTTAAGATTCCGGTAAAGAAAAATAATGAAAATGAGAATGAAGCCTAATACTAAAATAAAAAGATAATTCGATAAATAACACAAAAAAGCGAGTCGATAAATCCTAATAGTGGTTTATCGACTCTTTTTATTAAGCAATCATGTAATCGCGCTGTGCACAATTTGTTGTCCTCAAAAGAAAGCGTCGCTATCATTACCTTATTTAGCTATTACTGAGTATGTGCCCATATCAAGTCTATAAAACAAATAGGCACCATCTTCATTAGTATAAGTAATCTGTACAGGTATATTATTACTATTGCAAAGAACTACAAGAGCGTTACTAACAGGAACATCATTCTTATCTGTGATGATGCCATGTATGGTACCTTTCAAAATTTTCTTTTTCAAAAATACTGTTTCTAGTGTGACAATATTATGTTCCCTTCCCACTTCAACATTGAGAACTCTCTCATTAAAGCTTAGAGATTGGAATGAAATTCTATAATCCCCTTGTTCTATGTTGTCAAATACAAATAATCCATCTTGATTTGTAAATGTAAAGTCATATGGGTTAAGACTGTTTGATCTATATATTGTAATTCTTATTCCTGAAAGAGGCTTTTGCTGTATGTCCTTGACATTCCCAAAGATTGTAGTTCCAAGCTTTGGTAGCGGGAATAGCTCCAGGTTTAAGGCTTTTCTATCAAGTCCTGACGATGGTAACGCCTCACTAGAAATAGTTCCATAGTCCTTTTTACCGGCCAAGACTCTAATTGACACGCTAAAATCGCCCTCTATTGTAAAGTTCCCATCAATATCAGAAAAATTATAGGCAATCGGATTATAGCCATTGTCACAAACCTTTATGCAGACTCCCTCAATTGGTTTTCCTGTGAGCTTGTCACTCACATTCCCCATGAGCGTATTCTTATTCCAGACCATTTCGGTTAGTACTATTTTTGCTAAAATTTCTTGATTATCCTCAGCAATAACAATGTTTTGGGGTGGTGTTGGAACAACAGTCTTACTCACCTGATATCCCCCTCATGTTCTGTCCCTAATTATTATATGTAATAAGCCAAACACTTGTGAAAATCATATTAAAAAGGAACCCCTTTAAGATAATGCTCATATAATATAGCAACGAATTTCAGGGAGGCTGTGCTATGTCCATATTTAAAAATGAGTACATATTGAGCCAATCTGTCAAAAAGAGTATTAATAGCATTGCAAATGGCGCGAGAATAGATTTAACTTTATCTCATAACCCTATTTTCGACTTACTAAATACCAGAGAAACAGGAAATAACACCTTAGAAAACCGTATGCCAGATGATAAGGTAATCGTGATAATAAAAAACAATTATGAAGCGGCTTTAGCAAATGCAGATGTTGTACTATATCGTGGTGGTAGAAATAAGAGCTTCATCCCTGTAGATTATTCCAGAACAAATAGCGAGGGGATTTGCCTTTTTGTTAATGATCTAAGCTATTTTAAGAAGAAATAAAAAACGAAATACACGACGATAAGCACAATCAGTGCTATGCCCATCCATAAAGCTTTTTTGCTAAGTTTATTTAGAGAATCTTCATTTTGCATATTTATGCTTTCATCGTTGAAAGATGGGTCTGCTAAAATCTCCTCATCATCAATATCCTGAGCAGAATCAAGAATCTCTTTAGCTTTCTCCAACATTTCCATAGGAACAAAAACATCTATTCCCAATACGGACTTGCCAAGAACTATAGTAAAAAAACCTCCATTGTCTCTATAGACCTTTGTAATAGGAACTTCGTTGGCTTTAAGTATTGACTCTATTATATTAGCCTCAACATCATCAGAGGCCGTCAATAATAACGTTTGGCCTTCTATTTGATTAGTCTTTTGTCCTTTTTTCTTAAAAAACATAAATCGCCCTCCAAATTTAGATACTAATTTATTCTACCTAAACTATATTGTCAGTATTATCCACATTGCTCTTTGGTAATCATTCTTCTTAGAGTATACCAATTTATTGGCTAGAGTGCTATACTACAATGTAATAAGAAAACAATCATTTAATTGGGCATTACTTAGTTTATGGAGGAGCAATCTTGAAGCTCAATATAAAATTCGGAGATATTTTGGTGATTTTGGCGGTAATCCTTTCTAGCGCAATTTTTGCAGTTTCTATATACCAAGATGATACAGAACAAAAAATTGCAATAATATCTCAAAACAATGTTGAATTAGATAGGATATCTTTAGATGAGCACCAAGATCCCTATACAGTTTCATATACAGGGCAATATCCTGGGATTATTGAGGTGCAAAACGGAAAAATTCGCTTTAAACAGGCCCAGTGCCCGGACCAAGTATGTGTAAACACAGGTTGGATTCAAAGACCTGGCGAAATAGCAGTATGCCTTCCTTCGGGGATGATAATAAAAATTGAAGGTACTGCCCAATCCGATGTAGATATTATAGTAAGGTGACAAATGGGCCGTCTCAGAAATTGAGCCGCAAACAACGTATAAATGGTGACTTAATGAAAAAGCTTACTCTTAACAGCTTATTAATATCTCTAGCCGTTGCGCTATCGTTTTTTGAGCGCTTAATTCCGCTTAATCTTATTGTGCCCATACCTGGGATTAAGCTTGGATTTGCAAATATTGTGACAATGTTTGCTCTATTTTATCTAGATATTCCCTCCGCAATAATAATTACTGTTTTAAGATGTATATTGTCATCCCTATTATTTGGCGGGATGTCCTCGTTATTATATTCCCTTTCAGGAGCTTTACTCGCCCTTATTACCATGATAATACTTAAGCTTGGATATAATAAGGTGTTCTCATTGTTGGGCATAAGCATTGGCGGAGCTGCGGCCCATAATACAGGGCAGATACTTATGGCTAGCATTATGATGAACAACACCGCAATATTTAACTACCTTCCCATATTGCTTTTAGCAAGCCTTGTGACAGGCCTTATTACAGCTCTTATTTCATCGGGAGTTATGAGAGTATTTGAAAAGAACAAGAGGTATATATGAAAAGAAAGCTTTCGGTTTGCGTAATCATAATAATTATTTCTATTCTAGTAGCTGCATGTTCATCTAACAGTAAATCTTACGCTAAATATTCTTACGAATTTTTAGGCGCATTCGATACCACTGTTCAGTTAATAGGCTATGCAAAAAGCGAAGATGATTTTAAAGTGATGGTAGATATGGCACAAGAGCGCTTTATGGAGTTACACAGACTCTTTGATATTTATAACGATTACGATAATCTTAATAATGCTAAAACTATTAATGATAACGCCGGAGTTAAGCCTGTTAAAGTACAGCAGGAGATGATAGATTTACTTGTATTATCTAAACAATGGTATGACACTTCCAATGGAAAATGCAATATAGCTCTTGGCGCAGTGCTAAAAATCTGGCACGACTATCGCGATGCTGGAATAAAGAATCCAGAAAACGCTAGAATACCCTCAATGTCCGAGCTAAACGCAGCCATCAGTTATACCGATATTGAAAAAGTTATTATTGATACTAAGAATAGCACCGTTTTTCTTGAAGACAAGAATATGAGCCTTGACTTGGGCGCCGTGGCAAAAGGATTTGCAAGTGAGCTGGTGGCAAACGAGCTTACTGAAGAAGGTTATACTAGCTTCATTATAAGTTCAGGAGGAAATGTAAAGGTTGTTGGCGAGCCGATTTATAGCGATAGAAGTAAATGGGGCGTCGGTCTTCAGGACCCATTTGAAAACGCTCATGATTCAAACAAACTATATTTTGAGGTCCTTTATTTAAATGATAGTTCAGTGGTTACCAGTGGCGATTATCAAAGATACTATACAGTAAATGGCCAAAACTATCATCATCTTATAAACGCTGATACTCTTATGCCTTCAAATTACTTTAAGTCAGTAACTATAGTAACTAAAGACTCAGGATTTGCCGATTTCATGAGTACAACACTATTTCTCACGCCTTATGATGAAGGAGTACAGCTAGCTGAACAACTGGATATTGCTGCTATTTGGGTAATGCATGATGGCACAGTAATGGCTACAGAAAATGCTAGATTACTTATGAGAGACCTTGGCGGAGCCTCAAACACAAACTAAGATACTGCTGCTTTTTTATAGCTGCGATACTTTTTTATATTGGTAGATGTGTAAACGTTTTCCTGTCTTCAGCATAATCAGCCACTATATGTCCATCACCGATAACTTTATATTTGTATGTTACAAGACCTTCTAAGCCAACAGGTCCCCTTGCATGGATTTTATTTGTGCTAATTCCTACTTCTGCACCAAACCCGTATCTAAAGCCATCACTGAAACGTGTGGAACAATTCACAAATACATCTCCCGAATCTACATATGTTAAAAACTTATTAATATTGCTCTTATTTTCTGACACTATAACATCGGTATGCCCTGAGCCATATGTGTTTATGTGATCAATAGCCTCATCAATATTATCCACTATCTTAATTGATAGAATATAATCTAGATACTCTGTCTTCCAGTCTTCCTCGGTTGCGGGAGCACAGGAAATAATCTTACTTGTTTTATCACACCCTCGTATTTCTACTTTCCTTTTTTCAAGTTCTTCCTTAAGATGGGGTAAAAAGTCCTGTGATATATTCTCATTTACTAAAAGTGTCTCTAATGCATTACAAACAGCTACATATTGAGTCTTAGAATCAACTGTAATATCTACTGCCTTTTTAATATTAGCACCCTCATCTATATACACGTGACATATGCCATCAGCATGACCAAGAACCGGAATTCTAGAATTATCCATAATATATCTTACAAATTCATTAGAACCACGTGGAATAATAAGGTCAACATATTCGTCGAGCTTAAGCATCTCTGATACTTCAGACCTGTTCTCTAAGAGATTTATCCAGCCTTCAGGAAGTCCAGCCTCCTTAGTCGCAGAAGCTATAGTTTCAAAAAGGCATCTATTTGTTAACTTGGCCTCACTTCCACCCTTTAGCAATACGCCATTGCCACTTTTTAAGCAAAGAGTAGAAATTTGCACAAGAGCGTCAGGGCGTGATTCAAATATAATCCCTATCAGACCTATTGGGCAGCTTACCCTAAATAGCTCCAAGCCTTCATCTAGCTGGGTTGCTAATAATGTCTTCCCTGTAGGATCCTCAAGATTGATCAGGCTATTAATTCCATCAATAACTCCATTGAGCTTGCTCTCATCAAATTTAAGCCTCTTAATTAAAGGCATTCCAAGGTTTTCGGCAAGGCTTCTTTCAATATCTTCGTTATTAGCTTTGAATATTCTATCTTTGTTTTGATAAAGCCTCTGTGCAATAATCTTAAGGGCATTATCCTTCTTCTCAGTTGATATCCCCGAAAGAGCTATCGATGCTTTTTTTGCATTTTTGGCTAAGTTATCAATAATCATAATAATTCTACTCCTAAATTAAATATAATTCTAAATCAATTCTACTTTCAAATGAACCTAAGTATCATTACAAATGTCCTTTGACTTAAATTCTTTAAATAATTGTACCACAATTTCAATATGGTCGACAGCCTATTTATGCTATGC
>CAYMAE010000050.1:12828-14726 GCA_964388375.1 uncultured Ruminiclostridium sp. | reverse complement strand
AACCATATAGCTTATTCTTATGGTAGAGGTCAAGCTTTTGGAAAATGTATTGATATATATAACCTTATCCATTGTATCTATGCTTTGAAAAGCAGGTATTGGCTTACCAAGCAATCTAAATTCGCTGTCATAATCATCCTCGATTATATATCTATTCTCATCTTCAGATGCCCAATTCAATAGTTCATATCTTCTGCTAATAGGTGTTACAAGACCTGTAGGAAAGTGATGAGATGGGGTTATGTGCAATACATCAGCTTTTGATTTTTCTAGAGCATCGATATTTATTCCGTTTCCGTCAAGTGCAATATGCACGCATTTGACTTTATTTGCACCATAAATGCTTGAAATCTTCTGATACCCCGGATCCTCTACCGCATACCTTTTATCAAAGCCCACAAGCTGTATAATCAGCCCATAAAGATATTCTGTGCCCGCTCCCACCACAATTTGTTCGGGCGAAGCTGATATGCCACGAAATTGATAAAGATAGTTTGCAATGGCCTCTCTTAGCTGGTACACGCCAACTGATGGTGATTGTATCATAAGATTATTCCTATTATCTGATAAAGTATTTCGCATTAGCTTATTCCAAGTAGCAAAGGGAAAATTATCTGCCGTAGTAGAGTTACTTGTAAAGTCTATGAACTCGGTCAATTCTTCCTTGGGCATAGCCTTTCCCTTGCCGTTTTCGCTCTGTTTTTTCTTTTTTGCAGAAATCTTTTTGTCCTTAAATGTACTATTAGCTACTTCTCCTGCAGAAATATCACTTACAAAAAAGCCACTTCTAGGGATTGAATAGATATATCCTTCCACTGTCAGCTGGCTATAGGCGTTCTCAACAGTAATAGTGCTAATGTTTAAATGCTTTGCTAATGCCCTTTTTGAGGGTAGCTTTTCCTGAGGCCTTAACTTTTTTGTATTTATATCATTTTTTATTTGCTTATATAAGTACTCGTAAAGGGTCTCATTCCCTCTATCTTCAAAAGAGTAGGTTAACATTCTTCCTCCATCTGACCATACCTTTTTTTGCTGATTTGAGTATTTATTTATGGTCATACTATAGTATAATGATATGTAAAATACAAATGTTTGTAAAGGATAATGAACAAATGAAACGAATACTAACTATTCAAGATATTTCATGTGTGGGAAAATGCTCACTTACTGTTGCACTGCCAATTATATCAGCTTTAGGCATGGAAACTGCAATTATTCCTACTGCCGTGCTATCAACCCATACTATGTTTAAAAATTTTACATCTAAAGATTTAACGGATGAGATTATACCCATAACTCAACATTGGAAAAATGAAAAAATAGATTTTGATAGCATCTATACAGGTTATCTAGGTACTATTAAACAGATTGATATAATTGCAAATTTATTTGACGATTTCAAAACACATAGCAACCAAATTATCGTTGATCCTGCTATGGCTGATAATGGAAAATTATATCCGGCTTTTGATGAGGCTTATGCTAAAAAAATGGCATGGCTTTGTGCAAAGGCTGATATTGTAGTTCCTAATATTACCGAGGCCTCTTTTATGGTAGATATGGAATACAAGGAGTCATACGATGAGTCCTATATAAAAGAAATGCTCAAGAGACTAACTGATCTTGGTGCTAAGATATCAATTCTCACTGGAGTAAGCTTCGATGAAAGGTACTCTGGAGTGATGGGCTTTGATAGCCAAAACAATGAATATTATTACTATAAACATAATAAAATCAATAAATGCTTCCATGGTACTGGTGATATTTTTGCAAGCACTCTAGTTGGAGCCATTGCAAATGGGCTCTCTTGGAAAGAGGCAGCACCTATAGCAGCAGATTATACCGCTCTATGCATACAGACTACCCTTGATGACAAAAATGGCCGCTGGTACGGCGTC
>CAYMAE010000050.1:0-12728 GCA_964388375.1 uncultured Ruminiclostridium sp. | reverse complement strand
TCGATACCACTTTCGTAGTAGTCTGTGATTATAGCCTTTGTAGTCCATGCCTCTCCTACAAAGTATACATCTGATTTATAAGCCTTGGCACTATTATTAAGCCATTTCATAAACTCAGTATTTTTGGTCTCATTTCCGGTATAGTAGCTAGTTACAGCATCAAGGCGAAAGCCATCCACGCCGCGATCAATCCAGAACTTTATAATATTAAGAATCTCATCACGAACATTAGCATTGTCTAGATCCAAGTCGGGCATTTGTGATGTAAAGCGTGATTCATAGTAGTAATCGTCAGTGATTTTTGTGTATCCACTTCCCATATATTCTGTTGTAAAGTTATAATAGTCGGTATACTTGTTTGTTTCTCCATTCCATAGCCCTTTAATTGCTTCTCTAAACCACGGAATCATATCAGAGGTGTGATTTATTACAAGATCGATAATAACCTTTGTATCACGCTTGTGAGCTTCGGCTATCAATATGTCGAAATCCTCTAAAGTGCCATATTGGGGATCTATAGAATAATAATCCGTAACATCATATTTATGATATGACGGCGACGGCATAATCGGCATAAGCCATATACCATCTGCCCCCAAAGCATTACATATATAGTCTAGCTTTTTACTTACTCCCTTTATGTCCCCTATACCATCACCATCAGAGTCATAAAAGCTACGGACGAAGATCTCATAATAGTTCCGATAATTGTCCGAATACTCCTGATTTGCTTTACCATAATTATTGCAGGATACGAGGATTGTAGTAATCAATATAATTGCGATAATAAAAATAACTGCATTCTTTTTCATCACCTATCCCTTTACACCACCGGCTGTAACACCTGACACATAGTATTTCTGCATCTTAATAAAAAGCAATGTTATAGGTATAGATATAATCACTGCACCTGCACAGAATTGTGTGAAATATTGGTATATGTTTTCACGAGTCAACATTTGGTACAGGCCAAGAGCTATAGTATAGTTGTTATAGTTATCCTTCATAATAACACTTACAAAAATGAAGTCGACCCATGGTACCATAAATGCCATAAGTGCAGTATAGATTACGATTGGTTTTGAAAGAGGAAGAATAATCTTCCAAAACACTTGATTCTGACTTGCACCATCAAGTGTTGCAGCCTCATCAAAGGATTTAGGAATTGTATCAAAGAACCCTTTTGCAATAAAATAGTTCAAGCCAGCTCCACCTGAATACACTAAAACAAGAGATATAAGCGACTGCGCTAAACCCATGGCCTTTAGAAGAAAATAAATTGCTATCATAGACATAAATCCCGGAAACATTCCCAAAACCAACCCTAAGTTCAGCAATGGTTTCCTTGCTTTAAAACGAAGCCTGCTAAGTATATAGCTTGTCATAAGATTTAGTATAGTTGAAATTATACAGGTAAATATGGCAACTACAAGAGTGTTCATAAACCAGCGCGGATAGTTAAATAGCCCTGTCTCTGTAAATAGTCTTACATAATTATTGAGGGTATACATCTTAGGAAGAATATAGTCAGTCCACGCACCGGGCTCTGATCTAAATGAAGAAATAATCAACCACACTATTGGTAGTATCCATAAAATAGCCAAAACAGTCAGAATAGTATAGATTATTATATTTGCAATAGTACTACGTCTCTTCATTGGAACATATCCTCCTTCTGTACTGAACTTGAGGAATTGTAAACTAACAGTGAAATTACTGCTGATATTATGAAAATCATGATTCCAATAGTGGAAGCAAGGTTATAGTCCTGTTGATTTACTGTTAGCTTATAAAGCCATGTGACAAGAAGGTCAGTTTTTCCCGCCTGATAATAATCCAAGGACAGCGGCCCTCCACCACTAAGTAGATAAATTACATTAAAGTTATTTAAGTTTGCAACAAACTGAGTGATTAGGTATGGTGTTGTAACAAATAACATGTACGGAAGAGTTATGCTCGTAAACGCCTTAACTGGCCCTGCTCCGTCAATTTTTGCACTTTCATATAGTTCAGCCGGTATATTCATCAGAATTCCTGATGTAATCAGCATGGTATATGGCACTCCCACCCATACGTTTACAATAATTACGGTAACCCGTGCAATTGCGGCATCAGTCAAAAACTTAATTGGACCCACGCCTAAGTACCCTAATAAAATATTCAAGGCGCCTTTATCATCTAACAACCTTGACATTAGAAGTAATGTAACAAACTGCGGTACTGCAATGGTTACAACAAATATAGTACGCCACATCTTTTTTAGTCTAATTCCACTTTTGTTTATCATAAGTGCTAAAATCATACCTAAAAAATAGTTTGTAAATGTAGCGAAAATTGCCCAAATAATAGTCCATTGAAAAATGCCCTTAAATGATTGTGAAAGAAGCGGGTTGGCGCCAAATATATTTCTAAAATTTTCAAATCCAACCCAGGTAAATAAATTTCCTGGGGGCTGATGATTCTTATCATAATTAGTAAACGCAATAAGAATCATGAATATAAGGGGCAATATAGTAAAAAGAATAACCCCTAACGATGGTAGAGACAAAAATGTCAGATGTAGCTTTTTGTCCAATAATTCATTAATATCATCACGAATAGAATTAAGCTTTATACCTTCTTCTTTTCTCTTCTGATTATTATATGCTGATTTTATATTAAGAATATAAACTACGATAATAGATATGGTTACTGCAATAGTTACTACTGAAAAGAGAAGAATAAGCATAGAATTATCGCCATGCTCATATCGGTAAATTTGATTTACCTCGTCCCATATCTGCTTTTTATCAGTAACGCCAAGCGTTGGAAACAAGGCTAGTTGCCCCAAACCAAATGATATCATATATACAATATATGATATTTGCAGGGCCAAAAATCCAATTCCACGGACTATTTGGCCACGGAAAAGGTTTCCAGATCCCATAATAATATAGGAGAGCTTAGTTAATGTATCACCCTTCACAAAAACAATAAAATAGTTCTTTACACCGCAGCCAAAGGCCTTTATCCCGGAAATAATTCCTCTACCTATAACAGAAATAAAAGCTACTATTTTCATAATAAAACTTTTAATATAAAGTAAAATTTTTACTACAATTTTCTTATACCAGGGTAATACATAATAATCATCATATTTCATTAAAAATCACATCCGATCATATGGAAGATGGTCGTATGGCCCCGACAAAATTTATGTAAAAATACCTTAGCTAATTTGATTAAATAAATATGCCGTGGGTGAGATAACCCACCCACGGTTGATAAAAGTTAGCCTTCGATTTGAGCTACCATTGCATCAAGCTGTTCCTTAATTGATTTCGAATAGTCTTTAGCTTCCATTGCTGTTCCAAATGCTTCTGCAGGTGGCCAGTAAGTTCCTAATACATCCTTCTGCGAAGTTGCAAACTGATTTTGCTGTGCAAGTGCCGCTAATGCAGCATTAGCTTTTACTGCACCGCTACCTGCAGCTTTAATATTGGAAGGGCCCATTGCACGAGTCTCAAAACGAGTAATCTGATTTTGTTCATTTGTAAGCCATTCAGCTAAGTTCATAGCTTCTACAGGGGCTTTAGTCTGGCTACTAACTCCTACTAGCTTATAACCAGCAAAACTGCCCATCTGTACCTGCTTATCTCCGAGGGTAAATGTGGGTAATTTGGTGGCTCCATAATTATCACCCAATATCTCTTTAATATCTTCAGCGTTCCAAGTTCCACTAACTCCAGCAGCAATTGAATTACCTATACCACCCTTTAGTACAGCATCATCACCTGTTACAAATGCCGGGTGAGCTGTAAAGTCTTTAATTGCTTCGCCTGTTAATACTCCTTGTTCGTTGTTAAAATCGCATATTTGTTTTCCGTCTTCACCTATTGTTAATGTGCCACCAGCACCTAGGAAGAAGGAGGCAATATAATAGCCGTTTGATACATCCATGAATACCTTTTTACCCTTTGAATTGGCCGCATCAAGCATCTTGTCAAGTGACTTCACATCATCCTCTGTGAAAACACTCTTATCATAGTACATAAAGTATCCATTGTCAGCTGTCTCAGGATATGCATATAGTTTTCCATCTATTGTAGCCGCTTCTATAGAGCCTTCCATATTATCCGCTGTAATCTTTTCCTTATTACGAGTAATCTCATATAAAGCACCCGCTGATACAAAGTCCTTTATTTGGTCATTAGAAAAGGCAAATACGTCCGCAGCTGCAGCAGGGTCTTCAAGAACCTTAGTTTTCGCATCGGCTTCACTGACAACACCAAATGTTATAATATAGTTTTTATCAGGATTTGCTGTTTTAAATTCTTCTACCATTGTTGCTAGCATGGCTTGATCTTCTTGGGCTCCCCATACCTTTAAAGTCACTGTTTCTTTTGGTGCTTCAGTTGTTGGTGCACCTGTTGTTGGAGGTGGTGATGGTGTAGCACCGCAACCTGCAAAAACTGAGATAATCATTACTAACGAAAGAACAATTGCCAAAATCTTCTTCATAATTATTTCTCCTTTTCATTATTTTATTTGCAGTAATCTGCATAACAATTTCTTAATTGCCCCCCCCAATTACCTTTCCTTTATTACTATATTCCGGGAGAGCATTTCATTTTCAATTATTTATCTTACAAGGGTATCTACTTCATTAATAATGTCCAAAATCCCATTTTTATAACCACATTAGCATCTGTTAGTTGCTATTTATTATTATATTTTTAATAAATACCGAATTAATGAGTTATTTAATTTAACCAACATTAATAATAAATATGTCTTTCCATATGAAAATTTTGAGTCCCAAAACTCTAAAATAAACTATATTGCTCTTTTTTCTTAGATTACAAAGGAATATATACTTAGATGATGAAAGCTATAAGTAAAAACATAAAATTAATTAATTAAAAAGATTCTTTTGAGAACACTATATTTAAATATGGCTATTATAACGAACTCGCCTGTTCGCAAAAAAAGAAATTCCGGACGGGTCTAGAGTCGTTGAAACTCGAGGCAGCGATATACTGCGCTTTGAGATAATAGTCCCTGCTCGTCTTCTAAAGGGTGGGAGAAATTATTATTCTCGTTATATAGGAGGAAACTAATTTGCTTGGTGTTATATTGGCTTTGCTAGCAGGATTACTGATGAGTGTCCAGGGAGTTTTTAATACCCGGGTAATGGAACAATCAAATATGTGGGCTACAAATAGCTGGGTGCATTTATCAGCATTTGCTCTTAGTATAGGCGTGTGGTTTTTTACAGGTCGCGAGAGCCTTTTTTCTGTATTCAATGTAAGTAATAAATTATACTTATTAGGTGGCATCATAGGCGCTTTTATTACATTCACAGTAATAAAAAGCATCTCTGGACTTGGTCCTGCCCATGCGACCATGCTGATTCTGTTAGCCCAGCTTGTTGTTTCTTATGTTATTGAAGTGTTTGGGTTATTTGGTACTGAAAAAGTGGGTTTTGAATGGGTCAAACTCATTGGTGTTGCCCTTATGATAGCAGGAATCGTTGTTTTTAACAAATGAAGTGCAGCCATCTTTCATCTCATTGAATGTCTGTTTTAGAAGTTCATAATAGGGCCGTGCTGAAGTATCTTTCAGCTCGGTCTGGCAGTACTGTTGCTATTATTTTATCATTTCCATATTTTTTTAACATTTGTGAGGCTGCCCATACATTTGCGCCCGATGAAGTTCCTACCAGTAATCCTTGTTCCTTTGTTAATCTTCTGGCAGTATTAATTGCATCCTCATCGGTTACTTCAATAACCTCGTCAACAAGACTTTTATCCAAAACTGCCGGAACAAATCCGTCCCCTATTCCCTGAATGCTGTGTAACCCTGGTTCATGGCCTAGTAGTGCAGATACATTTTTGGGTTCAACGGCAATTACCTTTAAATCAGGATTCTTTTCTTTAAGAAATCTTCCTGTGCCGGCAAGGGTTCCCCCACTACCTAGACCTGATACAAAGAAATCAACCTTTTCGTTAAGTTGGTTATATATCTCAGGGCCGGTGGTTAAATAGTGAATCTTAGGGTTGTTCATGTTTTCAAATTGTTGGGGTACAAATATTGTTGGATCATTTTTGATTCTTCTCTTAACTTCTTCGAGAGTTCCAGGAATGCTTTCCTTAGCTGGTGTAAGCACTAATTCTGCCCCAAAAGCCTTAATAATTTTTTTCCTTTCCTCACTCATGTTATCGGGCATGACAATAACAACTCGATAACCCTTCTGCACACCAACAAGAGCAAGCCCAATGCCTGTATTCCCAGATGTTGGCTCCATTATTGTCATACCAGGCTTTAATTTTCCGCTTCTTTCGGCTTCCTCTATCATAAACTTTGCGATTCTGTCTTTTATACTCCCACCAGGATTTAAGAACTCTATTTTGGCGAAGACATTGCCGCCTGTTAGCTTTTTCAGGCTAATCATAGGAGTACTGCCTATTATATCGAGTACGCTTTCAATGTACATGTAATCTGCTCCTTTATCGAACTATATATTAACTTATTAATTATAGCAGATTTGAATTTATAAAAAACAAAAATACTAAATATGAAGTGCAATTAATTCTTTTTATTATGAAGAGGAATTAATTACACCATCATCTAAAAAGTCTTTAGCGATTTCATACCAGGCCTGAATAAATTTTTTAATATTCTCTTGGCTAACGAATAATTGCAGCCAAGACGGCATACTTTTATAAACAATCCTCACAACAAAGTCGAACTTTATCTGCCCATCACTCTCCGAAAATGTTCTTTCTGCCAGAAGCATCACTCTATATGCAAACTCTCGCACCTTTCCCCATCGTTTATTTACTGATAGATAAACAATATACGCCAAAATAATTATAACAAGAAGAAGAATAATCCAATTCTCAGATAAAAACTCTATAAACATACGCAATTAGCTTTCAGGGAATAGTCCTTATAAACCATATGCATAATAAAGAATAAAGTTGATACTAAAATGAAAAACAGATATTTTATTACTTTTCTATTTTATGAAAAAGGTATGATTTCAGTTTGAACAAAAGTCAATTCGACCGTACCTTGAGATTCGATAAAATTTATTGCTCTTGATAGCATACTATCGGCATGGGAGGCCTCATTTGAGATGCACACAATCCCTAATTCACTATTGTTCCATAAATCCATCCGACCTGTTTCTGCTACAGCCAGATTAAATTTGTTTTTAATCCTATCGGTTAGCCCCTTAATAATACGCCTTTTATCCTTTAGTGATTGAGGCTCACTTAAATGTAAACACACCTTAATAACACCTATAAACATTTGCACTCTCCTTGCAAAAATGATAAAAATAGTAACGAGTATGAAGATTTCTCAACCTCTTAGTGGGTAATGTGGTTGGTGGATGATATAATTGATAAATTGATAGGGCATGTATCTATTATACCTATAAAATTATATTTCTAAAGAGATAATTAAGATTTATATATGGGGAATTATCAAATGAGGATTGATTATACAGTAACTGAAGATTATGATAACAAAAAAGTTTTATCGGTTCTAAAAGGCAAAATGAGAATTTCAAGCCGTTTAATAAATCGACTCAAAACAAGCAATGGTATATTATTAAACAACGAACCAATACGAACTATTGATTATATGCATACTGGAGATACCGTAAGCGTTATTATCGATTTTGTTGAAGAAACTGATATCGAACCAGAGGACCGCCCATTGTCAATATTATACGAGGATGATTCCTTTTTAGCTGTTGACAAGGGACCGAATACTTTAGTTCATCCTACTACCAAACAGGCTACAGGAACACTAGCCCACTTTGTTATGGCTCACTTTTCAAAGCAAGGTCTAGCTATAAAAATACGACCTATAAACCGGCTTGATAAGGACACCTCTGGCATTGTACTCTTTGCTAAAAACCCTTATGTCCAGGAACAAATTATTTGGCAAATGAAAAATAATAAAGTTTTAAAATCCTATTTAGGTATTGTGCACGGCACATTTGAAACCGAAGAGGGTAAAATAGACCTACCCATCGCACGAAAAGAGAGTAGTATAATTGAAAGAGTCATTGATGATTCTGGGGACGAGGCCGTAACAAGATATAAAACTCTTGAAAAATTTAATGATTATAGCTTAGTTCAATTTATTCTTGAAACTGGCAGAACCCATCAAATTCGTGTTCATTCTAGTGCTATGGGACATCCTATTATAGGAGACTGGCTCTATTCAAACACATCTACCAATTTAATTGAAAGGCAAGCTCTTCATGCACATATTCTTGCATTTGACCACCCCATAACCGGGGAAAGAATCACAATTACAGCACCAATTCCCGAGGATATAAAAAGAGTACTTGCAAATAAGCAAATACCCTAATTTTTAAATGAATTCAAATACTCGTTGTCATTCTAAGCGCTATCTGGAAAAGTAAGTATTCCCAGTTTCTCTAGTGGTTCCCCACACCCTTTACTAAGACAAAGATGTGGTAGACCCGATTGATTATCTCGATTATATTGTATATTAATAAAGCTTACGTTTATCTATAACTCGCTTCGCTTTGCCCTCACTTCTTTGTATGCTATTTGGCTCCACTAGTCGGATTTTTGTGCTGATACCCAAGGATGATTCAATTTCGTGGCGAATTTTCCGTTCTAAGCCTTCAATCTTTCTTATCTGGTCAGAAAAAATGCTATGATTCATTTCTATATGGATTTCCATAATGTCCAGATTATTAATTCTGTCAACATAAATCATATAATGAGGCTCAACCTCGCTGTGTTTAAGCAATACAGATTCAATCTGTGATGGGAAAACATTTACTCCACGAATTATTATCATGTCGTCAGCTCTTCCTGTGACCTTTTTCATTCGAGTAGTAGTTCTGCCACAAACACAAACGTCTGAGGTTAAAACAGAAAGATCTTTCGTTCTATATCTAATTAAGGGTAATGCTTCTTTAGTAATACATGTAAATACAAGCTCACCTTCAGAGCCTTCTGGTAATACTTCTCCAGTATCCGGATTAATTATCTCGGCAATAAAATGGTCTGTTGCAATATGTAGGCCGCCCTGACATTGACAATTCATTGATACACCTGGCCCCATAATCTCGCTCAAACCATATATATCATAGGCTTTAATCCCAAAAAGGTTTTCAAGCTGCTGTTTCATTTCCTCAGACCAAGGCTCTGCTCCAAAAATACCTATTCTTAATTTTAAATCATCCTTAGTTAAACCTGCTTCTCGCATCTGATCAGCTATGTGAAGAGCATAGGAAGGAGTACAACAAAGCACAGTTGCTTCAAAATCTTTAAGTAGCTGTATTTGGCGAGCCGTATTTCCGCCTGAGACGGGTATAACGGTAGCCCCAACATGTTCTGCACCATAATGTACTCCCAAGCCACCAGTAAACAAACCGTAGCCATATGCAATATGAACTATATCGTCCTTATTAACACCAGCACTTGTAAGGCAGCGCGCTACACATTCAGCCCATGTATTGATATCATTATGGGTGTATCCTACAACTGTCTGTTTTCCGGTAGTACCCGATGATGCATGGACCCTCACTATTTCTTTAAGGGGAATAGCAAATGTTCCAAAAGGATAATTATCTCTTAGGTCTGTCTTATAGGTAAAAGGAAGTTTTTGAAGGTCATCTACAGAATTAATGTCATCAGGCGTAATTCCGGCCTCCTTCATCTTTTCCCTATAATAGGGAACATTCATATAAACCTTCTCGACTGTGTCCTTCAGTCTTTCACTTTGAATTTTTCTTAAGGATTCCTTATCAATTGTCTCCATTTTCTTGTTCCAATAAAACATTTAACTTAAACCTCCCAAGATAATTAATCTTAAAATACTCTCGAGCACTCTCATAAAACACCTTATTTAGGCATAAAAAAGCCTCTCATCCCTACTGGGACGAAAGGCATTAAACTTCCGCGGTACCACCCATTTTTATTGCTTGACGCAATACACTTAGTGAAAATACGGGATATTACGAGAACATCCGATATTCTGCCCTTATAACGCAGGGTAACACGCATGGACCTACAACATTTTGCTTCAGCCAATGAGCTCCGGAGCGAACTTCAAGCATCTTCACCATAAGATTGTTTCCAGTCTTGACAACCTCTCCCTGTAAGGTTCCTTTCGCTTTACTCTTCTCCATCACAGCTTTTAAACTATTAAAAATAAATATATCATTTTTCTTAATACATGTCAATTACAAAACAGTATACTGACGGTATCAAATTACAGTTATTCTTAAATTTTCAATATATCAAGTCTCAATCCCAATATATTCACTGTTATTAGCTGTGAATGTCTCAACCATTGCATCTGTAGGCGAGATAAAGAGTGCTATTTCGCCTTCCTCATTAAGTAGTGAATCGGATAACAAGCTCTGTGCAATCGCCTGACTTACATCAGTTCTAGTAATAAGCCAAATAATTTCTTTTTCAGGCTGTAATTCTATATTTACTATAGGTATACGTACCCTTTCATCTTCGTGCTCTTCTGAGCCTCTTCCATGTAATATAGTAGCTCCCCTTGCACCTGATTCTCGGGCAATATCAACAACATCTTCGGCAAATCCACGATTAACAACAACTACTATACAGTCATGTAGTATGCCATCATCCATCTCATCTTTCTCTTCTATCATCGGAGTAACAACATGTTTCCCTTCGATTACAGGCTTTTCTACTCTCTTCTTGTGCCTAAATATAGTTCCTACAAGCATGATTGAAAGAACAGGAGCCATAGCCACCATAGCAATCACGCCAAAGCCATCTATAAGTACATTTGCAGTAGGTGTCATATCTGCTGCACCTTGGGCAAAAGCAAGTACGAATGTTGCAGTCATTGGGCCGGAGGCTACTCCACCAGCATCATAAGCAATTCCAACAAAAATTGGATCAGCAAAAAACGAGAGTATTATTGCTATGAGAAATCCAGGAATAATAAAATACCATAGTTTAACTTCAGGAACGACAATCCTTACCATGGATAGGGCAATAGCTACACCCACGCCTAATGAAAGTGTCGATCGTATTAGTTTAATTGGTATATGTCCTGCTGTAACCTCTTCGATTTGTTCGCCAAGCACATGTACGGCAGGTTCAACAAGAACAACTATAAGTCCTAATGCAAACCCTATGCCTATCAAAATCCAAGGGTTCATATTTGCAAGTGCCATTCCAATAACTCGGCCCATATCCATAAAGCCAGTATTTACTGCTGTAAGAAAAATGGTAAGTCCTAACAATGTAAATAATAGTCCCTTTACTATTACCGAAAGCTCGTCCTTGGCAATTTTAAACTTTTTGAAATTGAAAATAAAGAACACGATTACAATAGGTAATAGTGCCAAGAGTGATTCAAAAAACGTAGAGGGAATTGCTCTTAATATTGGTCTAATAATACCATCGGTAACAGCAAACTCTTCGGCAGCGCTCTGTATGTTCTCTTGCCCAGTAATAATGGACATTAACATAATAGCCAGTATAGGTCCAGCGCTCATGGTTCCAACAAGTCCGAAGGAGTTTTCCTCAGCTTTCTTACCACCCTTCACCTTAGAAAGGCCCAGCGATATTGCAAGAATAAACGGTGTGGTAAGAGCCCCAGTAGTTGCCCCAGAGGCATCAAATGAGATAGCAAAGAATTCTTCAGAAACAAAAATTGCTAATACAAAAATAATGGCATATGTTATGGCCATAAAAACATTATATTGCTTACCCTTAAGAAGCCTGAAAACACCAAGCGATATCATCACGCCTACCCCGAAGGATACAACATATACAACAAGAGTTGAACTCACCGAAGCACCCGAAGCTGTCTGAATTTGTGAGCCAAGAACAAGTAAATCAGGTTCTGCTACAGAAATCAAGAAACCTAAGACAAAACTTAGCATACCAATTTTTAATATCGTTCTTGAAGTGGCTATTTCATGAGACATGTATTCACCAATGGGATTCATAGACAAATCTACTCCCCATAAAAAAATCGATAGCCCAATTAGTAAAAGAATGCTTCCAATAATAAAACGAACAAATACATCCGTTTCAACATTAACTATTGTAAAACAAAGCAGTAAAACTAATATTACAACTGGTATTAATGTCCGAGCCACTTCCTTTATTTTTTCAACCACTAAATTCATGTCTTAACCTCCTTGCTCTCTACAGGATCATCTATAAATAGGCCTGTAATACGAGTAACAGGAAGAGTGAAAATGACGCCATTGCCTGTTTTTTCAAGCTGCAAATCAGTAGAAATTCTTTGCCTAATAAGCGGCGCCTTATCTTTTGCTGAAATAATCATCACGATATCTTTTTGAGGTTCTATAACCAATGGGAAATAGTAATCAGTGGGAACACCGGCCCCTCGACCATGTATCAATGTTCCACCTCTAGAACCAGCAGCTCTAGCCGCTTCTAAACAAGCCTTACTTCTGCCCTTGTCAACTATTGTTACAATACAATAATGTGTGTGGCTTATATCATTTTCAGAAGTATTTACAACTTGTTTATCAGCATTCAAGACACAACGTTTAAATGGTATTGAGAACGCAATACCATTGTTCCTTTTGGAAAACGAAAACTCTTTAATTAATGTTTCATGTAATTTATTACTAAGCTCATCAGAAGCCGAAATCATTAGTATTTCTTTTTGTACTTCATTTAGACCCATTGCATCAAGAAATTTAGATTGGGCTGTGCCTTCGCCCA
>CAYMAE010000049.1:12369-14770 GCA_964388375.1 uncultured Ruminiclostridium sp. | reverse complement strand
TTAAAATGCGCATTTTTTTAAGTGACTATTCTTTACATTATTTTAATAAGGAAATCGCTTTATAAGTTCGCTTAATGACTTATATATGGGCGACTATTAAAAGAAAAAACCGCTATCATCTCTTTCGAAATAAATCTCCGGTAAAGTAATCTTCATCTCTTTATTAAGCCCTTCTTTTTCCCAGTATAGAATAAATCTGATTTTTGCTGACTTTGGAAAATATCCTTGTCGCTTTTTTATTTCGACTTTTTCTTTAAATTGTTTAGAAAACTTTAAAACTTCGCGATCATTTACATTGAGGCAAGCATAGCCATTAATGTTAAGCTTATCCCCGCTATTGAGCATTTCTATAGTCTCTTGAGTATTGGTAAAGTAGTCTAGCCATACATCCCTATGGGTTAATTGCATAGCTAATTGATAAGGTGAATTATAATAGTTTGTGTCGGTAATAGTTTCAAGTCGCTCACTTTTAATGGAATCCAAATAATCTCCATTATAATGAATTATGAGTTTTTCTTTCGCTCTTGTCATTGCTACGTATAATTGTCTATCGTTTATTCGCGTTTTATCGTAGTCTTGATTCAGCATCAAAAATATATTATCAAACTCACGGCCCTTGGCCTTGCAAATAGTTGACACATTTATTGCGTCAGAGTTGTATTTATAAAAGTCCTCTAGCTTTGATTCTCGAATGAAAATTTCAAGGTCGGATCTGTATTTTCTTTTAGGATTAGCAGTTTCGAATTCCTTTATTAGGGCGATACATATCTCTAGATTAGGGCTGTCTAAATATGTATCTATTAGGTTTCTTTTTGCCATTTTCCATGATTCTTCACTAATTACACTTACTTTGTCCGATAATTTAAGCTGATCTATAAGATATCTTATCTCAAGAAGATTATATAAACTAAACCCATCATTTGATTGAATTAGTTTTGCTTTGATTCCTTTTTCGGTTAGAAGACCAGTAATTTGCAGTGCATCATCATTTGTATTAACAAGAACACAGGTGCTTCCTGAGAGCTCTTCTGAAATAATAGCATCCATTAAAGGTGTAATAAGGTTATACCCCTTATATTTAACCACTTTAATTTTCCCGTTATCACTTTGAATTGGCATAATAGGTGTTTGTTTTAGTCTGTTTGGAATTCTTACTAAAAACTGATTTGAAAAATCAACGATATTAGCTTTACTCCTATAATTATCGACTAGCTCATACAATGTTGCATCGTATTCGGTTATAAACCTCTTCATATATTCAGAGCTGGAGCCTCTAAATTGGTAAATACTTTGATCGTCATCTCCAACTGCTATAACACGCATTTCCTCATTATGTTCAATTAGAGCCTCTATTAGCTCGAACTCATAGGCATCCATGTCCTGAGCTTCATCAATTACTAAGACGGTTTTAGTGATTCTACTAGTCTCAACCTCGCCTGCTCTTATCTTATCAACGGCCTCCTTAATAATATCTTTTGATTTTTCTAATGTTCCTACCTTACCTAATAAATCGAAACAGTATGAGTGAAATGTCTTAATCTCAATAAAGTTTGCTGCATTACCATAAAGACTTAGCAAACGCTTTTTAAACTCTGTTGCTGCAGCTCTTGAGAATGTCACCATGAGTAATTGCTCGTGCTTAACATCCTCCATCATCAATAACGATGCCAGTTTATGAACTAGAACCCGTGTTTTACCACTACCAGGACCTGCCGCTACAACTATATGCTTTGAGAGCTTATCATTTATTATCATTAATTGGGCAGGAGATAGTTGCCCGAAAAGCTGTTTAAACTTAGCAGGGGTAATAGTTCTTTTTATTTCATCTTGCCTGCTTCCATTAAAGTATTTATTTAAAAAGGATGAATAATTAAGTTGAAAATAATCATCTACAAATTGAAGAGCACCCTTATAATTATCGATCATTTTTTGGGCGTATTCCCCTACAATATGAATTTGCTGAACTTTATTATCATAAAAGTGTTTAAGCTGTTGATAATCTTCAATCTTATATCGCTTTTTTCTATCTTCGATTCGATTAATAGTAAGAGCATTATAAGTGACCAAAAAGCCACCTTCTATTTTTATAGTCTCAGTTTTTGATAAGTAAAAAAGAGCATCCTCAATTTCTTCAATAGAAACTTTTGTATTGTAAAGGGATAATCTACTTTGAAATTCCTTTTGCAATTCTAATATCGAAAACTCTACTAATATTTTTTCTTCAATTATCGAATCCGTTTGCTGGCATATATCGCCTTTTTCATAAAGGTACTCGATAATGAATTGTGCTAGTTCATGCCGCTTTGTAAGCTTTTGTTCAAGCTCTTCTTTATTATAAAGCGATAAAATACATAAATGATGTTTTTGTAAAAAATCAACGGGCTTTCTTTTTATCCAATTT
>CAYMAE010000049.1:5650-12269 GCA_964388375.1 uncultured Ruminiclostridium sp. | reverse complement strand
CTTGATATTAGACTTTGGATTATACGCGACGCTTGGACTTTTTGCTTATCATTAAATTTATTCGAATTATTAATTTTACTAACTGCCTCCATGAAATTTTTTGAAATAATACTATCTGCATAAACCCTTGGCATATTCTGCCCTCGTCTAAGATAGCCAGCATTTTCTAGTGCAGCTATTGCAGTTTTTACTCTCATCTCTAAGTTAGTAACATTTTCCTCCCAACCAGCTTTACGTGCAATTTCCAGCGCGGATTGTGACACCTGTTTTCTTACCACTGTAAGATCCTTAATAGCCTTCCATACCTGTTGAATCTCTTTTATGGTAATCTTAGTTTGATTCAAAAGTGTAAAATGCTTGTCTAAATCGTCGTCACTAAACAGAACATAGCAATCTGCTGAAATCGACGCATCCCTACCAGCCCTTCCGGCTTCCTGCACATAATTCTCAATAGAATCAGAAATATTATAATGGATAACCATACCCACATCTTTTTTATCTACGCCCATGCCAAAAGCCGATGTAGCAACCATAATTTGGATTTCTCCATTGATAAATGCATCTTGATTCGCAGTTTTTATTGTTTTATCCATTTTGCCGTGATATGGCCTTGCCGTATATCCATCCTCAACAAGTCTTTCGGCAAGCTTTTCGGCATTATGCGTACGCGATACATAAATGATAGTTGGACAGTTTTTGGATTCAACTAAATCACGTACAGTATTATATTTTTCTTCATCGTTATTGCTCTCAATTACTCTGTATTTCAGATTAGTTCTTGAGGAGGTCGAGCTATATACCTGCATGTCAATTGATAGCTTTTCCTTAAAATAAGCACATATATCATCTATAACATTTCGCTTCGCAGTTGCAGTAAAGCAAGACACTGGAATTGCTTTACTTAGATTTTTCTTTTCCTGTAATGATTTAATAAAATCCCCTATGTATAGATAATCCACTCTAAAATCCTGTCCCCAGGCTGAAAAGCAGTGAGCCTCATCTATTACAAATCTTACAACATTTCTTTCTAACAGAAGCTGTTCTATTGATTTAGATCTTAGGGACTCAGGTGAAATATAAAGAATAGACGCATATCCATTTTCTACCCTTTCAAAAGATTTTGCTCTTTCTATTGGATCTAGTAGTCCGTTTATTGTAACGGCTTCGGTTATACTTATTCTTTCCAGATTATCAACTTGGTCTTTCATTAACGACTGTAAAGGAGAAATAACTACTGTCAAGCCTCTTTCGTTTTCTCCACTCATTAATGCAGGTAATTGAAATGTAACTGATTTTCCACCACCTGTTGGAAATACTGATAGTAGGGATTGGTTATTAACTGCAGCCTCAACCGCCTTTTCCTGCAAGGGTTCACCATCATATGTTCTGAAAGAGTCAAACCCAAAAAATCGCTTTAGACCTTTTTTTATATCAAATACTTCATCGCAGTATAAACAACCTTCTAAACAAGGTCTGTTTCTAAGTAAGAACATGATTCTTTGAACCTCTGGATAATTCTTTATAACCCATGGAGGAGTAATTGAGTATCTGTCACTTGTATTGATTAAAGCCAGGCAATATGCAAGTTCTATAGGATGATTATTTATTAAATCAGTAAGCTTTGCATTTTCACATATCCGAGACTTAAACTTCTTTCGAATTATAGGCTCAATAGCTGTTTCATAACTCACATAATTTACATAATGAAAGAAAAATTTAAATTCTAATTTATCTTTTAAAAGAAAATAATATATACTTTTTAAACTATCATCAGTTTCAAAAAAGGTTGCTACTTCATCAGCAAAAAGATCTCGGGCTTTTTTAGAATCATTCACCGGATTATTTAATTCATCGCTTTGTAGCTTATCATCTTTAACTAAAGAGTGGTAAGGTTTACAAGGAAACAACAATGGTGAAAGATATAAGGTATCTATAAATTTAACATGCTTAAGATCCTCTTCATCTATAGTTTTATAAATATACTTTAAATCGTGGCTTATAATATTATGGCCACAAATATACTGTGACCCTTGTATGAAACTAATGAATTGCAAAACTGAATTTGAGTGAAAGAAAGCGCCATCAGCTTTAACACTACCAATATCAAGAATTTTACCACTATTAGGCTCAATTTCAGTATCAATAAAGGTTATAGCTTTCAAGCTCGCCCCCCCCCAAAAATAAAGAAGTTTCATCTTCTTCATCTATTTTTATACATAATACCATATTTTTTCATCGAAATCAAATCAAATCCATATTTAATGCCCATAATATGCCTATTTCGAAGCTTTTTCGCCACGTTTTTCTATAACTAAAAGACAAGTACTATCAAGTAGCATGATAGTACTTGTCTTTTTTCGTCAAAAATCTCCAGCTTTTGAGATAAAGCTATCTCGAACACACTTTTATATTTTAATAGTCATGCAGTAGTTTTTCCTTTAGATTCCATAATGGCAATGACAAATCCACGTAGTAATTATGTGGGTTTTCAAACCTTTTTACCTCATCCCATAAGGTATCTATCTGCTCTTTACAATAGCTTCTAATATCACTTATTTTAGGGCTTTCATATACGCAGTTACCCTTGTCAAATATTTTAACTTGGAGCTTCTTGGCTGTAAAATTTGATGCAGTCTTTCTCTTCCATGTAAATTCAGGGTCAAAAAGCTCGTAGGGCTTGCTTTCGTCGATTTGTTCGTCATGAAGCGAAATTAAATCCGCAATTGCCTTTCCAGTATCATTGTCATAAAATCTCCAAGCCTCTTTATAACCTGGGTTAGTTATTTTTCCTATGTTTTCACTGACCTTAATTTTGGGTATTATTTCACCATTTTCTTCTACTGCAACTAGTTTGTATACTCCACCAAATACCGGTTCTGCCCTGGATGTAATTAGACGTTCACCAACACCAAACAAGTCAATCTTAGCACCTTCTATAAGCAAATCTCTTATAATCTGATCATCTAGAGAATTTGAAGCAACAATTTTGCAATCGCTAAACCCTGCATCATCTAACATCCTTCTAGCTTCCTTTGAAAGGTAAGTGATATCACCACTATCAATCCTTATTCCTATTGGCCTAAATCCTCTTGGAACGATTTCTTCATTAAATGTTTTTATTGCATTAGGAACTCCTGATTTTAGTGTATTATATGTGTCTACAAGCAAAGTACAATTATCAGGGTATGTCCTAGCATATGCTCGGAAGGAATCCAATTCAGTTGGGAACATTTGAATCCAGCTATGCGCCATAGTACCCAATGCAGGGACTCCAAATTCTTTCTCGGCTATGGTGCACGCACTTCCAACGCATCCACCAATGTATGCTGCTCTTGCACCATATAAAGCTCCATCGTAGCCCTGCGCTCTTCTTGATCCAAACTCCATAACATCTCTGCCTTGAGCAGCCCTGACAATACGGTTAGCCTTTGTAGCTATAAGACTTTGATGATTTATTGTTATAAGAACCATTGTCTCTATAAATTGAGCCTGAATTACTGGACCTCTTACTGTTACTATTGGCTCATTTGGAAATATTGGAGTACCTTCTGGAATGGCCCAAACATCACAGCTAAAATCAAAATCCTTAAGATATTGTAGAAATTCTTCATTAAATATCTTTTTACTTCTAAGAAAGTCTATGTCATCGTCGTCAAAGCTTAGATTCTTGAGGTACCCTATAAGCTGCTCAACACCAGCCATTATTGCGAACCCACCATCTTCAGGTACTCTTCTAAAAAACATATCAAAGTATGCTTGCTCATCCTTTAGACCATGTTCAAAATAACCATTTGCCATAGTTAGCTCATAGAAATCCGTCATTAATGTTAATTTCTTATTATCCATTTACTCCACCTCCCCAACTACTTCTATCCCGTTTACTATCATATTGTAAAGTGCCATTATATTCATCAAATCACCGTCATGAATGTCCAAATCATAGGTTTCAACAGCATTTACTGGAACAATGACCCTTACATTTTTATTCAGCATATTAAAGTAGGTTTTCAATGCTAATGAAAATTGCTGTACGCAGAGATTAGTGCAAACACCTGTAATTATAAATGTTTTAATATGTTGATTATCTTGAAGCCATTTATGAAATTTTTCTTCATGAAAGCCGTTAGTCGAGTTTTTAGCTATGAGAGTATAACCCCCTATTTTTTTCAACTCATCAACAACTTCGCTCTCACTGGTTCCAGCTACGCAATGTATCGGGTAAGCACCGAATTCAGGGGACTTATCGGTATGGCTATCAGCAAAGGCAAGTTTCGTAATATTCCTTTTATCGCTTGCTTTAGATAATGATTCTATTGCAGGAATAATAGTCTCAGCTCTTGGACTTTGTAATGCGCCCTCTCTAACAAAACCATTTATCATATCGACTATTACAATTGCAGTTTCTTTCTCATTTAAATCATTTAGCTTAATGGTCGGTAGATTAGCTAGCACATCAAATATCTCTGCGAGAAATCCACCGCTTTTTTCTAGAAACTCATTTTTATTAATCTTCATATCTCTTCTCCCCTCAACTTATTATATCTAAAGAGCTTTGATGGCCTGTGCCCTGCATCCTTAGTGTATTCATTTGTCTCAATAACCAAATTGCCTATCTTTCTTCTGAAATTAGCTTTTAGAAGCTCAGTATCAAGAATAATCTCGTATACCTTCTGTAATTCTGTGAGCGTAAACTTCTCTGGCATCAAATTAAAAGCTATATCAGTATACTCAATTTTATTTCTAAGTCTTCCAATTGCGCACTCTATGATTTTTGCGTGGTCAAAAGCAATTCCATTCGATTCAACCACTTCTCTTTCTATCTTTGTTACTTTGCCCTCGACTGTTTTAGTAATTTTGACTTTTGCAGAAAGATTCTCTTCTTCATTAGATAAAACTAATTTATATAATCTTTGAAATATACATCCGTTATCGGTTAACTCTTTTTGTTCCTGATACAATTTGCACAAAACTGTAAACCATTTTGCATCATCAGCGTCATCACTTGCTTTAATCTCTAAGGAAGAGCTATCAACAAGTGCCATATATGAGGTGCTAATAACTCTAGTGCGGGGATCTCGTCCTAAATCTCCCCATGTATAAAGCTGTTCCATATAGATATTTTTGATATTGGTTTCTTCTTGTAGCTCTCTTAAGGCTGCTTCATCTAAGCTTTCATTAATTTCTACGAACCCACCCGGAAGAGCCCATTGTCCGATGTACGGATGGTCGGCTCTTTTAATTAGCAACAATCTTAATTCTTTTTCAGGAAGCTTTCTGTAGTTTTGCTCTTCTTCATCAGTTATAGTAAAAATTAGCATGTCTACCGTCATAGATGGCTTGTCATATTTACTAGCATCGTATGTTGATAGAAATTGATCTTCGGTTAGTCCCTGTTTATTTTTTAATACTTTATCGGGCATAAAATCACCTTCTGTGTTATTTATTGTTTGATATTATCAATTTGTTAATATCATTATATTACTAATTACATATTATTGTCAATAGGATATTGTATCAGTTCTTCCTTCTGCTTCCTAGATAGTTTTTTAATTGCGAATTCCCTCTTTTGTGCTTCTTGTTTTATATCGAACTCTTCATAATACACTAATTTAACCGGATATCGTGCATGAGTATATTTACACCCTTTTCCGGAGTTATGAGCTTTCATCCGTTTTTCAAGATTATTGGTCCAGCCCGTATAGTATGTACCATCCGAGCACTCTACAATATAAGTATAGTTTATCTCTTTATTATCATTGAGCTTAGCCTTTTCAATTCGCCAATCAGGTAGAAAGTTGTCTAAATAAGCTGTAAAGACTTCATTGTGGCTCTTTTCCAATAGATGGACCAATTCATGCACTATAATATACTCTAAGCACTCGATTGGTTTTTTCACAAGCTTCAAGTTAATCCAAACTCGCTTATCCCTGACATTACAGGTTCCCCATCTTGTTTTCATGTTTTTGACTCTGAAACAATTTGCTTTCACCTTTATAATGCTTTCCCATTTTTCGAAAAGAGGCGGTAGCTTTTCTTTAAGCTGCTGACGATACCATTTGGTTAATATCTGCTCTCTTTTCTGTATTGAACTTGCGTTATCTTCAGTGTTTTCTACAGCGCTATCCGAACCATTATCTGTAGCTTTTACAGTTAGTATGAGCCTATCTTCCATAATTTCAACCCAATTTTTATTACCTTGTCTTAATTCCAATAGATATGGTTTTCCCCATAGATAGTGAATTTCACCTGAAATGTACTTGCGCTCCCCAGGATAATTTTTAAATTTTGCTTTTTTATGTTTAATCCAATCTAATTTAGACATAGCAAAAGAACGAATGGCCTCTTGTTTAACTCGCAAAGGGGCTGTAATGCGAACTTTGCCATCAGGAGGCAATACATATAAATGCATGTTTTTTATTTTCTTCTTTATTACTTCAATCTCGATATCTGAAATTACTATTTTCTTGTTCATAAATGCCTGCCATATTCTATCACTATTAAAGGCCCTATCTATTTTTCTCACAAACACTAGCCTTTAAAAAGCTTATATGCTTCCAATCACTTGATATGATTATAGCATTATCAAACATATAAAATCTATTTGTTACCTATGCCCGAC